>JAFDXA010000044.1 GCA_018268185.1 Bacteroidota bacterium | reverse complement strand
GGTGCAAAGCATGAAGGCAACAAAACCATGGATCGAAGAAACAAGAGAATTTTTCGGACTTGCTATTAATATGGTTGTACTCATTGTAAATATGGCCTGGCTTGGCAGAAGAAAAAATTAACAGTTATGTTATGATAACTTACACCGTCGGCCAATGCTATTACAGTTGAATATGGTAATTTAGAAACCGATGAACACCCTTGTGAAAAATATATTGCTTGTATTGACTGCTTTTCTCTCCACAGCAGCAACAGCCCAGAACATTACCGGCTTATGGAAGGGTTTCCTGCCGGGTGAATACCTCGAGATAAACATTCAGCAGAAAGGCAATGAGCTTTGTGGTTATACTTATGATTACGAGATCAACAGTCCGGCCGATCATTGCAAAGCAAATTTCACCGGCAGATATGACCCCGATAAAAAGATCTGGTACCTGAACGGTACCAGTTTCCTGGAAAACAGCGGTACCCATGTTCTGATGCGGATCATACTCTGGAGAGACCCGGATGATAAAGATCAACTTCTTGGGAAGCTCACGCTTCAATCAAGAGGGCTGTTATCATTGTTCGGCGCTGGTGCAGATGACCTGTTACTTACCAAAAGTTCCCGCACGCCCAAAAACACGCCGGGCTTATCATTTCCCTGTTTCCCTGAACCTCAGAAAACAAAAGTAAATAAGAAGACCCCGCAGAAGCAGGAGGATAAAAAGGCAGCACCTGTAAAACCAATTACCACGGCACCCAAACCTGTAAATCCCGAAACTCCTAAACCCGTTGCAAAAGATACCGTAAAGAAAGTGGTGGTTACGCCCAAACAGGTGGAAACGCCGAAAGCACCTTCGCAACTGGAAAAACTCATGACCAGCCGAAAACAAAACACGCAAAGCCGGATTGCTATTGATGTGGATGAGCTTAACCTGAAGGTTTATGACAATGGAACTGTAGACAATGATACGGTTTCCATATTTTACAACGGCAGGTTGTTGTTGAGTCATCAGCGCTTATCTGAGAAGCCGATAGAGTTGAAAATAAAACTGGATCCTTCTACCACGCAGCATGCCATAACCATGTTTGCAGAAAACCTTGGAAGCATACCGCCCAATACCGCTTTGATCGTGGTGATGGCAGGTAATAAAAGGTATGAACTCAGGTCTACCGCAAGTTTGGAAGAAAATGCCGTACTCGTTTTTGATTATGTTCCCAAGTGATCAGCCATTCATGGAAAAAATTTTCATCAAAACGAAATCTATCGTATTTTAATTCCCTAAATAACTCAGCCATGAAACAAAAACTAACATTCGCAATGCTTCTGCTTTGTCCTGTATGCTTTGCACAGGCCCAGAAGCAGGCAGGCAAAACAACGGCCTATGCCATTACATCCCAGGGAAAAGGCAGCAGTAAATGGACAGAAGTAAAACTTGTTGACCTGGTAACAGGAAAGGAGATCAGGTCGGTTTATGAAAGCAAATCAATTTCGGAACCATTGAATGCCCGCACAAAACAACCCATTGAGAAAAAAGACGAGGCAGCTGCAAAACCTGTAAAGAGATTCATAACACTTCCTGCTGATCCCAAAACGAATACGCCGGAAAGAAAGGTCATGGTTTATGCCACAAGCATGCTGAGGCGTGATGCACCTTTTGCAAGCAGTTCTGCTGCCTGTGCTTACGACAGCAGGCATGAGCGCCTGTATTACACACCTATGTGGATCAATGAACTCAGGTATATCGATCTTAAAACAAATAAGATCTATTATTTTGAAAACGAAGATTTCGGTGTGGTAAGCGGCGGAAGTGATGTGCAAAACCAGGTAACCAGGATGGTAATTGCAGCTGATGGTAATGGTTATGCATTGACAAATGATGCAAAACACCTGGTACAATTCACCACAAACAAAAAAGCAACCATTACAGATCTGGGGGCAGTAGAAGATGCTTTTTCAAACGGGGAGAATTCAATTCACAGTAAAAAAGGATTTGGCGGTGATATGATCGCTGATGATGAAGGAAACCTGTATGTGATCAGTGCCAACAGGAATGTTTTTATGATCAACCTGGCAACAAAACAGGCCACATTTAAAGGCAGCATTAAAGGATTACCAGCAGGGTTCACCACCAACGGAGCCGCTGTAGAAAAAGGGAGCAGCATCATCGTTGCAAGTTCTACCGCAACAGGCGCCTATTACCGTTTCGACCTTAACAACCTGCAGGCAGAAAAAGTAACCGGGGCTGAAAGTGTATTCAATGCATCAGACCTTGCCAATGCAAACCTGGCTTCCTTTAAGAAAACAAAAAGCGACCCGGTTGTTGAAGACAGCAAGCTTATCGTAGCTGATGAAGAAAGGGTAGAAGCCGGTTCTCCCAAAATGACCATATACCCGAATCCTGTAACAAATTCAGTAGTAAAACTTGATCTTACAGACCAGGCTACTGGTAATTATGAACTCCGTTTGTTTGACCTGAATGGAAAAGCCATCAGCAGTAAAACTATAAACATCAGTGGTAAGCAGCAGACGGTGAGTTTCAATTTACCATTGCAGTTGGCAAAAGGAATTTATATTCTAAAAATGGTTGCAGAAAACGGGAATGTGCTCAACACGGAGAAATTGATCGTAGAGTAGCCGAACTATCATGAATAAATGATAAGAGCCGGGTCAAAAGCCTGGCTCTTATTGTATTTTAGAATGAAATATTGAAACCCCATTTGAATGCCCAGTTGTCTCTCGCCTTTGGTAAAGCATAATGCCCGTAACGATAAAATACGCCTCCGCCGAATCCCACATACGCCAGGTTCATGATACTGGTGCGATAGATATTCTTGATCAGCAGCCCTGATTCAAACAATCCTTTTTCAGCTACTTTCAGTTGAAGATTTTTCTGTAAGGCTGCATGATCAAGGCTTCCATAGCCGATTCCCTGAACCAATATCAACTCCGGCCTCGTGGATATACTTTTGGGCTTAAACAAAAGGTTGCCGAAGCTATGCTGAATAAATAAACCGGCGCTCTTACTGGCAGCAAACTCATACAAGCCCACTGTTTGAAATGTATTGGGTACAAAAACACTCAACTGCCTGTTTGTTTTACTCGCTTTCTCATTGAACAGATAGGAGTAAGGAACCTTGCCCCATACCTGGCCGGCTTCCAGTTGTACAGAAGTAACACCCAGTTTTTTTAATTTAAAACTGTGGTTAAATTGTATCGCAGCCCTCGTATAATCAAGGGCGCCGTTGAAAACATTTCTCATTCCTTTCGATACCTGGAAAAGCAGTTGTGTTTTAGCTGGTGCATTTCTCACTTTCGCCCTTCCCATCATAATATAGTTTTCGCCACGGGTGTAACGCAACCCGATTCCCAGTTCTGTGTTTTGAAAATTTCTGTATGAAACACCGGTAGTATTGTCAACAAAAGTATAATCATAGCCGGCTGGCCCCCTGTGTTCATTCAGCATCCATACATCAGCCTGCAGGGAGGGCGTTATCCTGGTGCTGAAATCAAGTTT
>JAFDXA010000449.1 GCA_018268185.1 Bacteroidota bacterium | reverse complement strand
CCAGTATTCATTCAGCCTGATCTCTTTCAGGATGGATGTGGCCCGTTCATTATCGTCCCAGAAACCCGGTGAAAGTGAAAGTTGTTTGTCGTTTGCTATTTTGGCTTCCCTGTTAGCGACGTCAAAGAAACCTCCTCAAAACCAACACACGGTCTCTCATAGATTTAAGTTGCTCGATTGTCATGGCCGCAAAGTTAACGTTTTATGGTTTAGGAAAATGTATTAAAAGTCACTTTACAGCGTAAAATGGTTTTCGCTAATTTGCGCCCGTTTAATTGCTGATATGATCGAAACAATTGCCTCCCTCCTTGGTTATACTGCCTCTCTATTGCTGGCCATTTCGCTTCTTGTTACGAATGACCTCAAATTCCGTTGGCTGAATACCATGGGATGTATATCCTTTATTATTTACGGGGCATTGATTCATGCCTTCCCAATCATTCTAACCAATACTATTTTACTGGTTATCAATTTGTTTTATTTAATAAAGATCTACAAACGCCACGAAAATTTTGATATCCTTGCCTTTTCATCAGGCGACCCGCTCATTAATAAGTTCCTTGCCTTCTTCCGGAAGGATATTGATACCTATTTCCCCGATTACGATGGCAAAGAAGTGAAAAAACAGGTGAGTTTTGTAGTGCTCAGGGATATGGTAATAGCCAATATTTTTGTAGCCTCGCTTATGGAAGACGGTACCGGGTTGGTTAAGATCAATTACACCATTCCGAAATACAGGGATTACAAGGTGGGGAAATTCCTTTTTGAAAAGGAAAAACAGTTCCTGGTAAGCCACGGCATACACAGGCTTGTATATACACATGTTCACAATAAACAACACGAAAGTTACCTGCTGAAAGTGGGGTTTACGAGGGAAGAAATAAGCGGACAGGTCTATTATTACAAAAAGATCGCCTGATGACCTTACACTCTTTTTTTGAAACGCCGGATAGCCTCAAAAACCACTACTCCTTTTTTCGCCTGAATTTCACCCGCACGAGCTATTTTTTGGAATTATAATATTACATTTACAACCTCAATTTAATAATCAAAACTTACGTGCATGAAAAAAGTTTTACTACTCACACTTTTGTTTGCATTATTTACTACGTTGAGCTTCGCACAATCAGGCAAATACTGGTCTGAAAACACGCAAAGCAAAACGAGTATTGTAACAGACAAAGCGGTTGCGAGATTAGCTTATCCCAAAGAGTTTAAGCTTTTCAACTTAGACATTGCCCCCCTAAGGCAGGAATTATTTGCAGTTACTGATGTACATTCCAGCAGATCTGCAATCATCTCTCTTCCAAATGCTGATGGACAGATCGAGCAGTTTGAAGTTTTTGAAGCTTCAAATTTCGTTCCTGAACTTCAGGCGAGATTCCCTGAAATCAGGGCATTTTCCGGTCGTGGAATAACAGATCGTTCAGCCTCTCTGAAGTTGAGCTTGTCTCCATTGGGAATACAGACTACAGTTTTCAGGGCTGATAAAGCCACTGAATTCATGGAGCCTTATTCACAGGATCACAACGTTTATTCTGTTTACAAATCTCAAAGGAATAAAGGTCAGATCCCCTGGGTTTGTTCAACTCCTGAGCAGGAATTTGTGAGTGGGCTTAATAACCAGGTAGCTACTCACAGACCTGAGAGCAGTGCCGGTCAATTGAAAACCATGCGTCTTGCACAATCTGTTACAGCAGAATACTCTAACTACTGGGGCGCAACAAGCAGTGCCCAGGTTGCCTTGGTTCTGGCTGGAGTTAATTTAACAATGACACGTTGTAATGGTGTATATGAAAAAGATCTTGCAGTCCATTTGAACCTGATCGCCAACACAACCAGTGTTTTCTATTATGATCCAAATACAGACCCTTATTCTCCAGCTGGAATTGGTGCTGGTGGTGCCTGGAACGGTGAGTTACAGAATACCTTGACCACCGTAATCGGTGATGCCAACTATGACATCGGTCACCTTTTTGGTGCGTCTGGTGGCGGTGGTAACGCCGGTTGTATTGGTTGCGTTTGTGTTAATGGTTCAAAAGGAAGTGGTTTTACCTCTCCTGCTGATGCCATCCCACAAGGAGATAATTTCGACATTGACTATGTAGTGCATGAAGTTGGTCACCAGTTAGGCGGTAACCATACATTCTCTCACAGCAATCAGAATAACCCTGTACAAAAAGAAGTAGGTTCCGGTATTACAATCATGGGATATGCTGGTATCACAAGTTTTGATGCTGCAGCTCACTCAATCGATATTTACCATGAAGCTTCGATCGATCAGATACAGGTTAACCTGGCTGGTAAAACCTGCCCCGTTACTGTTGCTATGCCACCAAACAATGCTACTCCTGTTGTAGCTCCGGTAGCAAACTATACCATTCCTATCAGTACACCATTTGCACTTACCGGTTCTGCTACAGATGCTGATCCAAATGATGTACTCACTTATTGCTGGGAACAGAATGATCTTGCTACTACTTTTGGCGCTAATAGTGTTGCCAGCCCTACTAAGGCAACTGGTCCAAACTGGTTATCTTTCCTTCCTACTACGAGTCCAACAAGGATATTCCCAAGATTGGCTACCATTCTTGCCGGAAACCTGGTTACCGGACCAACAGCAGGCGGAACCATCAATATTGAAGCATTGAGTTCTATCTCAAGGACTTTAAACTTCAGGTTAACAGTAAGGGATAACTGCCCTTATGTACCAGGAGTTAAAGCCGGTCAGACTTCTTATACTGATATGGTTGTAACTGTAACGAACACATCTGGCCCATTCCAGGTTAGACAACCAAATACCAACCTTTCATGGCCAGCATCTTCATAGCAAACTGTTACCTGGAACGTAGCTTCTACTACCGGTGCTCCTGTAAGCTGCGCCAACGTTAAGATCACTTTGTCTACAGACGGTGGACAAACATTCCCATTCGTATTGGCTGCCAGTACAGCAAATGATGGTACTGAACTGATCACTCTTCCTGCTGTTGCAGCAACCACTACAGCCCGTGTAAAAGTTGAAGCTGTTGGAAATATATTCTTTGATATCAGCAACACCAACTTTACGATCACTGCTGCTGTATCAGGATTTACATTCAATACAACAACCGCGGCTACTATTGCCTGCAATGGCCCATCATCTGCAGACATTACGCTTGGAACTACTGCTAACGGTGGTTTCTCTACACCGATCGTTCTCACAGCCAGTGGTGTTCCTGCCGGTACTTCAATCACATTCACTCCAAACCCAGTTACACCGGGTAGCAGTGTTACTGTTACACTGGAAGATGCGAACACGCTTTCTAACGGTACATACAATATCACAATCACCGGTACAGCTGGTTCTGTTGTACAGACCACTACACTTACTTACATAGTATCTGCAGGTGCTGGTCCTTCTATTACAACACAACCTGCCAGTACAACAGTTTGTTCCGGTAGCCCGGCTAACTTCACTGTTGTTGCAACTGATGCAATAAGCTACCAGTGGCAGGTGAATACTGGTACAGGATTCAATAATATAGCAGGCGCTACAAGTGCTACTTACAGCATTGCTGCTACAACCGCTGTTCAGAATGGTTACACATACCAGTGTATCGTTGTCGGCCAGTGCGGTTCAACTACTACAAGTGTTGCTACACTTACCGTTAATACTTCACCTGCGATAACTACACAGCCAGCCAATGCTGTTGCTTGTGCAGGAACCAATGCTACATTCACAGTGGCGGCTACCGGTTCAGGTCTTACTTACCAGTGGCAATCAACTGCAGCCGGTTCTGGTTGCGGTGGTACATGGACTGATATTCCAGGCGCTAATGCCAACAGCTACACTGTTTCTGGTATTACAGCCGGTATGGATAATACAGGTTACCGTGTTATCGTATCTGGATCATGTGCTCCTGCTGTAACATCTAACTGCGCTACACTTACTGTAGGTAATGCTGCTGCGATCACTACACAGCCTGCTGACCTTACTGTTTGCGTTGGAGACAATGCAGTTTTCAGCGTAGTTGGTTCTGGTTCTATCAGCAGCTATCAATGGCAGGTAAATACAGGTACAGGATTTACAGATATCCCTGGTGCCAATGCAGCTACATTAACACTGAATGCAGTTACTGCTACATTGAACGGATACCAATACCGTGTAAATGTATTCAGCTGTACTGCTACTCCTATTACCTCTAACAGCGCAACTTTAACTGTTAATACACCGGTAAGCATCGGTACACAACCTGCAGCTTCAACATTATGCCTTGGTGGAAATACCAGCTTTACTGTTGCTGCTACCGGAACAGGCCTCAGCTATCAGTGGCAATATGCTGCAACTTGCGGAGGTACTTTCACCAATATCGCAGGTGCAACTTCTGCAACTCTCAGCCTTAACAGTGTGGCTCTTTCAAATGCAGGAGCTTACCAGGTTGTAATAACAGGAGCTTGTAATACAGTTACATCTTCTTGCGTAACACTTACTGTAAACAGCCCGATCACCATTTCTGCTCAACCAGCAGATGTTGAATTGTGCTTACCAACCAATGCTGCTTCATTCAGTGTTTCAGCAGCAGGTACTGGTTTAACCTACCAATGGCAGGTTAGCACCAACGGTGGAACCAGCTGGACAAACCTTGCCGGTGAAACCAGTGCAACACTCAACCTCACAGGTATCACTGCAGCATTCAATGGCAACCAGTACAGGGTTGTATTGAATGGAACATGTACTACAGACCTGAATTCTTCAGCTGCTACACTTGTTGTAAACAGCCCGGTTGATATTACAGAGCAACCAGCAGGTGTTTCAAGCTGTGAAGGATCTACTGTTGATTTCCACGTTGAAGCAACAGGCTCAACCATCACCTACCAATGGCAGGTTAGCGTTAATGGTGGTCCGTTTGTAAATCTTGCAAATGGTGCTCCATACTCAGGCGTTACTACCAACACCCTCTCTGTAGGACCATTAACTACTTCAATGAGTGGTTATATCTACAGGGTAATCGTTTCAGGTGTGCCTTGCGGATCTGTAACTTCTGATATCGCAGAATTAACAGTAAACGTTACACCTGTGGTTGTATTGAAGCTCGCTTCTTATTCAAATATCAACCCTGGTATCAGAACTACCTTGTATACTACTGTTAGCCCAGCTTTAACAGCACCTGATTTCTACACATACCAGTGGTATAAAGATGGTGTACTGGTTCCTTCTATTACAAGCGACAGGTATGAAGTTACTCCTGACGATTTCGGAACTTATGATGTTATCGTAACCAATAACTCAACAGGTTGCGCAAGCGGAAGGTCTAACACTGAATCTGTAGCTGTTGATATCTCAGATAAACTGTTCATCTATCCTAACCCTAATACAGGAAGCTTCCAGGTTAGGTATTACAGTTCTTCTACAAATGTTTCACGTACGTTGAACATTTACGACAGCAAAGGAGCAAGAGTATACTCTAAAGCTTATGCAATCACTGCTCCTTACACAAGGATGAGCGTTAATCTCGACAATGCATCATCTGACATTTATATGGTAGAATTGAGAGATGGCAATGGAAAACGCCTTGCTGCCGGTAAGGTTGTTATCAAGTAATCATCATTCTATAGCCTATAAAAAATCCCCTGCAATTGCGGGGGATTTTTTTATACCTCGATTTTATT
>JAFDXA010000448.1 GCA_018268185.1 Bacteroidota bacterium | reverse complement strand
TTCTCCTGGTAATTCTTTTTTCCTTGCATACATCAAATTACTAAACTACGCTTTGAAAAAATAAAACAGATATTCACAGAGTGTAAGTTGTGCAACAGCCACTCAAGAAAAAAGTGGAAAAAGCCGGATGCCCGGAGACCGTAATAAAAAATACTGAACTACCATTTATGAAAAAAAATATCATACTCATAGTGCTGCTTTTTTGCAGCACTTTTTCTTTCGCACAGAAAATAGGTGAACTGATCAATGCACAGGAAGCCGAACGCATTGAAAGAATACTGTCTGCCGATGATATGCAGGGACGGAAAACATTTACTGCCGGTAACGACAAAGCCGCTGAATTCATAGCCACGGAATTCGGTAAATCGGGCCTGCAGCCTCTCGGCAACAACAGTTCTTATTTCCAGGAAATAAGCATGATCAAAACAAAGCCTGTGAGCATCAGCGGTTCACTGGATGAACTGGCGCTTACAACAGAAAATGTAGCCGCACTTTCAACCAATGCAACGATCGACATTCATTCTTTAAAAGATTACCAGCTTGGCTATGTAAAAAAGGAAGATGAATTCGGCAAAACCTTATTCCCGATGATCGAATCAGAAAAGAATATGGTCATCCTGATCGACACATCACATGCCAGGAAATTCAAAAGCATACAGCGATTTACCGGCAATGCAAAATTCCCTTCCTCGTTTACACAGATATTTATTCTCACAACCATACAAAACCCAGCCAGCCTGCAACTGCATATTGAAAACCAGTTGTCGGAACAGAAACTGAAAAACGTAGTGGGTATCATTCCGGGTACGGGCAATAAAAAAAATGAGTACGTGATATTTTCCGGTCATTATGATCACCTCGGCATCGGTAAGCCCAATGCAGACAAAGACAGTATCTACAATGGCGCCAACGATGATGCATCGGGCATAACAGCGCTTATCCTGTTATCACGTTATTTCAGCAAACAAAAAAACAATAACCGAACGATCGTATTCGCAGCATTTACAGCAGAAGAAATCGGCGGGTTCGGAAGCCAGTATTTCAGCAAGCAACTGGATGCCGAAAAAGTTGCAGCGATGTTCAATATCGAAATGATCGGCACCGAAAGCAAGTGGGGAACCAACAGCGCCTATATAACGGGTTATGAAAAATCTGATTTCGGTAAAATATTACAGTCAAACCTTTCCGGCAGTAAATTTCATTTTGAACCCGACCCCTATCCAAAAGAAAATCTTTTTTATCGATCAGACAATGCAACACTGGCCGAGTTGGGAGTTCCGGCTCATACTATCAGCACTTCCAAAATGGATACAGAAAAATATTATCACACTTTAGACGATGAAATGGAAACGCTTGATATGAACAACATGGCTGAGATCATCAAAGCAATAGCCTTAAGCAGCCAATCTATCATCAGTGGAAAAGATACGCCTTCCAGGATTGCGAAAGAGAAAGGAGAATAATGGAAAATAACGAGTGGGAATGGTGAATGGGTAGTACAGGTATTGCTGATGGCCTCCGCGATTTGTTGATAACAGGATGATTTGTTCAATCAAAAAATTCAACAGTTACACTTTCATCGGAACACTGTGTACAGCCGCAGCCATTTCCCGGATGAGAGCGGGATCTTTTTCAATGGCATTTCCTACAACGATCACATCGGCGCCAGCCCTGCAATTGAGATAGGCTTTTTCAGGATTGGTGATGCCACCTCCTACAATGAGCGGCACCTCGATACAGCCGGCCACTTTTTCAATCATGGATTCAGAAATGGCTCTTTTAGCGCCACTACCGGCATCCATGTAAATGAGTTTCATGCCCAGCATTTCACCTGCCATGGCCGTACACATGGCTATTTCATTTTTATCGGAAGGCAAGGGGCTGGCATTACTTATATATGATACAGTGGTTGGTGCCCCGCCATCGATCACCATATAGCCTGTAGGCATGATCTCCAGTCCGCTTTGCTTTACAACAGGAGCCGAAATCACATGCTGGCCAATGAGCAACTCCGGGTTACGGCCACTTATGAGGGAAAGGTATAAAAGTGCATCTGCATATTTACTCACCTGGGATGGACTCCCCGGGAAAAGAATCACCGGGATATCACAGTTATTTTTGATGAGCTGAACCGCCTCATCGAGGTAATTGGATATCACGAGGCTTCCTCCAACCAGCAGGTAATCAACCCTGGCTTCCACGCAAAGATTAACGAGATCTTCCAGGCTGTTGTCGTTCACTTTATCGGGATCAACAAGCACGGCAAAAGACTTCCTGTGTTGTCTTTTGCGTTCTGTTAATGAATGATGGATCCCTCGGAACATACGGTTAAGGTTTGATGCAAAAATGTAGAATTTTTCGCTCTTACGGAAATATTAACCTTACTAATGGGTTTAGACGATTCAAAATCAGTGGTTTTATTGGTAATTTTGGGTAAATGCCCGACATATCTGCGGAAATAATGTTCAAAACAGCCCGGAGCGGCGGAAAAGGAGGCCAGCATGTGAATAAAGTTGAAACCATGGTGGAAGGATACTGGCATATAGACGCTTCAGCTTTATTTACTTACGATCAAAAGGCACTTATCAAACAAACCCTTGCTGCAAAAATAAATGCAGAAGGTATGCTGCAGGTAAAAAGCCAGGCCGACCGCACCCAACTCGGCAACAAAGCCCTGGTGTTGAAAAAAATGAATGAGCTGGTGGCCAAAGCCCTCGTGGTAAAAAAGAAACGGAAAGCAACAAAGCCTACCGGGGTATCAAAAGAGAACCGACTTAACAGCAAAAAAATAAAATCAACCATCAAAGAGGGCAGGAAAAGGATCCGTCATGATGAATAAATATTTATAAAGTATTGGTTCGTGTAACACGAACCAGGCAGTGGAAAAGCGGCATATCCTTTTTCCGGGCTCTTTTTTGATACTTTTTGGGAGAAGCAAAAAAGTATAAGATCACCATTAACCAATGGCTCTTATTGAAAATTCTAATAGCACAATGCGTAAATATTTACAAATAATTCGGTTCGCTTACCCAAGCCTGGCAATACTGTTGCTGTCTGTGTTCATGCTCAGCGCAACTGAACCCGTTAAGTCAACCCTTGATTCGTTTGACTCAACCCTTGGCTCGTGTCACATGAACCAAAGCGGTGGAGATACGAACCGGGGCGAGACCGGCAAACTCAGCATCACATTTATCAATACAGCCAATGGAAAGCCGGTTGTTTTGAGAGATTCTGCCTACAGCAATTATTTTGGCGAACAATACACGATCAGCAAACTGAAATATTACATCAGCAACCTCGTTTTTTCAGGTAATGGTAAAGACCAGGAAGCAGATACTTATTTTCTTGTAAATGCAGCAAACGAAAGCAATGCTTTTGACATCACACTGCCGGCAGGCAATTACAGTTCCATTCAATTCCTGTTAGGTGTTGACAGTATCCGCAACTGCAGTGGTGCTCAAACCGGTGCACTCGACCCGATGAATGATATGTTCTGGACCTGGAACAGTGGTTATGTCATGTTTAAGCTGGAAGGTAGTTCTACTGCTTCCACAGCTGATCTTCAGC
>JAFDXA010000447.1 GCA_018268185.1 Bacteroidota bacterium | reverse complement strand
TGAACAGGAAATATCACCTGTTTATATAAGCCTCGCGGCCTTCAAAAAAAATTAAATATGCAGTTTGTTCTTCTTGTCCATCAACTGCTCAACGGTTTCACGATAATCTTCATCAGGAACACAGCAATCTACCGGGCATACCGCAGCACATTGTGGTTCTTCGTGAAAGCCCTGGCATTCGGTACATTTGTTCGGAACGATGTAATAAATGTCGGAAGCGATCGGGGCATTGCGCTGATCAGCATCCATTGCCGAGCCATCCATTAGTGTAAAACTTCCTTTGATAGTTGTGCCGTCGGAAATAGCCCATTCTACACCGCCTTCATAGATAGCATTGTTAGGACATTCTGGTTCGCAGGCACCGCAGTTGATACATTCTTCTGTGATCTTAATAGCCATGAATCGTAATTTTGTTTCAATTTAAAATAACGGCATGAATTTACATGAACGAATTGAATTAATGAAATATCTGGGAGAATATTTGAAAAAAAATGATCCCGAATGGCAGGCCTGTAAACAAAAAGCAGAACAGCACAACCCCTGGTTCACCAACGAATTCATCGATATGGCCACTGGCAAAATCACAGAACATTTTTTACAGCCTGAACTGCTCCTGGCATGGGCAGGGCATTACCACCTTGATGATAATATTGAGCAGAAAAACATCGGTATTGTAATGGCTGGAAACATACCCATGGTTGGGTTCCACGATTTTCTCTGTGCATTCATCTGCGGCCACCGGCAAACCATCCGCTTTTCATCCAAGGATGATGTGCTGCTCAGGTTCATCATAAAAAAACTGTACAGCATGAACATCGATATACAAAACAGGATATCCATTGCTGAAATGCTGAAAGGTTGTGATGCCTACATCGCTACAGGCAGCAATAATTCATCAAGGTATTTTGAACAGTACTTTGGCAAATACCCACACATCATCCGAAGCAACAAAACCTCTGTTGCGGTGATCACGGGTAATGAAACTGCAGCGGAACTGGAAAAACTGTCGGATGATATTCATCTTTATTTCGGACTTGGGTGCAGAAATGTTACCAAATTATTTGTGCCGAAAGATTACGACTTCATTCCCCTGCTCAGGGCTTTTGACAGGTACAGCTATTTTGCCGACCAGCAGAAATACAAAAACAATTACGATTACCAGCTCTCCATTTTATTGCTGAATAAAATGTACTACATGACCAATGGAACTACCTTGCTGGTAGAGAATAAAGATCCTTTTTCACCGATATCTGTTGTAAATTACGAATACTACGAACCGGAGGATATCGGTAAGCTGAACACGGCTGATCCCGATATTCAATGCGTTGTTGGCAACCATGCAACGGCTTTTGGCAAGGCCCAGGATCCTGGTTTGTTCGATTATGCAGATGGCGTGGATACCATGCAGTTCCTGCTATCTTTATGAGGATCTACGAAGACCTTACTAAATTAATTGTTAAAGATGTCAGGAGGTAAAAACCAATTTGTCAGTATACCGTTATTTTGTGTACTGAGGCACAGGATTTGAACCCTTTGCACTAAGAAATTGGAAAATAAAACTTTTTAAAGATGAAATTCAAACAAGTCCTATTTACCGCAATGATCAGCGCCGTAACCACCCTTGCTGTGGTTTGGGGATACGGCACTTATACCAAAAAGAATAACCTGTATGCCGGCCAACCTGTTGCAGCTGTTCCTGCGAACTACAAATATGCCGGGCTTACTGAAGCTGGTATCCCTCCCGGGGCGCCCGCTGATTTTACACAACCTGCCCAGGCTGCTTTACAAGCCGTAGTACACATCAAAACAAAAACGAATGCCAAGCAGGTGAGCAATAACATGCAGCGTTCTCAAAGAAATCCGTTCACCGATATGTTCGGCGATGATATTTTCGACCAGCTTTTTGGCGGAAGGAGCAATATCATACCTGAACAAAAAGCTTCCGGCTCAGGTGTTATCATCAGCGAAGACGGCTACATTGTTACCAACAACCACGTAGTACAGAATACAGATGAAATAACCGTTACCCTGAACAACAAAAGAACATACAAGGCAAAAGTGATCGGTACCGATCCTTCTTACGACCTGGCCGTAATTAAAGTTGACGCCACAGCCCTGCCTTACCTGGTGTATGGCAATTCTGATGATGTTAAGATCGGGCAATGGGTATTGGCCATCGGCTATCCACTCAACCTGGAAACAACCGTTACCGCCGGTATCGTGAGCGCCAAAGCAAGGAGCCTCGGACTGAATAAAGACAAGACCGGAAACCCGGGTGGTGGTGTGGAATCTTATATCCAGACCGACGCTGCCGTTAACCAGGGCAACAGCGGTGGAGCACTCGTTAATACCGATGGAAGGCTGGTTGGTATCAACTCTGCCATTGCTTCTCCTACCGGTTATTATTCAGGCTATTCATACGCTATCCCCGTGAATATCGTAAAGAAGGTTGTTGATGATATCATGAAATTCGGAACCGTGCAGAGAGGCTACCTCGGTATTTCATTCGGCAATGCAGCCGATATGACC
>JAFDXA010000446.1 GCA_018268185.1 Bacteroidota bacterium | reverse complement strand
GTTGACTTCAAATGTATATTGCTGACCATCAATTTCAGAAATTTTACCGGCTGCATCAACTGCAATGGCACGTATAATCGTTCTTGCATTTACCAGCAATGGAGCTGTATACCTGGTACTTGCTGTTGTTGGTGCAGAGCCGTTGTTTGTATAGTAGATAGTATAAGGCGAAGATCCTCCTGTTGCAGTAACGGTAACTGTTACAGGGGATGAATAGTTTCCGCTGTTCGGACTGATCTTCACCACAGGGGTTGAAGAACAGATGACGCAGTTTTCAAAGAATCCACCATTCTCTCCTATCATACCAGGGCCATTTAAAACATAAATACCGGCAGAGCCTGAAGTCACCGTAAAAGAAAGGTTGCCATTGGTAACAGTTGCTACTCTTCCTGTAACAGCATCCCGGTAAACACCGTTATCAATTCCCGTGAAGTTAAAGCTGGCACTGCCATCTTTTGCCAATCCAACTACTACAAAGCTGGCACCCGACCTGCGGGTATAGCCGATTGCGTTGCCGGGCCCGTTTCCTCCCCAGGACCAGTTACCATTTTGCAATGCCGGTATGGCTTTTCTTATTGCATTCAGCCTTTTGATATGTTTGTAAATAATATGGTTGGATGCATTGGCCATTGCATCGCCAAAATAGGCACGGCCTGTCTGTTCCAGGCTTTGGTTGATACCGGCAGCATCATGCAGATCTGTGTAAGCCCCTGCCTTAAAACGCATTTCAGTTCCGTAGTAAACAGAAGGTATACCTCTCCATGTGAACATGAAATTCATACAGGCAGCCAGGTTTTCATCGGTCCCGCTATAGCGCATATTCCAGTCGTTGTTAGGGCCGAAATCATGGTTATCCAGCCATGTTACCAGTTGCGATGGATCAGCGTACAGGTTATCATAACGAGCAGCATCTGTTACCCCGCTGAAGCCGCCACCATTCTGAAAAATATTATGGAAAGTTGCTTCACCATAAAAATCTATCACCGATGCCCCGGAAGGTTGTGATCCATTTACGGCTCCACGCCAGGTATACCAATGAGGATTCAACTCCTGCACTGAATGAAGATCAAATCGCTTTTGGGCTACTTCTCCAAAAATGAAAAGGTTTGGATTAAGCGCTTTGAACCGATCCATCAAGCTGAATATATCTGCCTTGTTCATGTGCTTCCAGGTGTCCCAGCGAATCGCATCAATACCCATATCAATGTATTGCCTGTATGCATTGAAGAGATAATCCTGCACCGCCTGGCTGCCCGTATTGAGGTCCGGGCAATCTCCGGCTATTGCACCATTGTAACAATTGAGTGTATCATCCCATCCCTGCACAAAACCATTTCCCCAATGATGATACCAGTTTGGATCGGATGTATTCACAAAAGATTCAGTAGAAGGCCAGTTGTAGTTTGCCAGGTTCTGGTTGTAGGGAGAAGGCATTTTTGCAAGATTTGCCCTGCTCCATATTTTATTATCATCGGGGTTAGGCGTTAATCCATCGTATTTCCAATTTGGATTATCCTGTAGTGTATTTCCATTTTTATCCTTACCCCAGAATTGAGCAGGATCGGTATTGTATTTCAATTCGGCTAAGCCTTTAATTCCGAATCTGCCGGCATGATTGGTAACTATATCGAGAATTATTTTTATGCCTTTTGCATGTGCAGCATTTATCAGATCCTGAAATCCCGCTCCGGGCGACAACAACCTGTTATCAACTTTTGTAAAATCCCAGGCATGGTATCCATGATAATCAAGAGGCCCCCTGTTCTGTACAATAGGAGTGATCCAGATAGCAGTGAAACCGAGGTCTTTGATATAATCCAGTTTCTGTATAAGCCCCCTGAAATCACCACGCCAGGTAACGTCTTTCGGACCGCTGTAATTGCCGTTATTCGGATTGCCGGGAAAATAAGAACACCATTCGGTTGCTGCATTGTTGGTAGAATCACCGTCATAAAACCTCGATGTAATTAAAAAGTAAATTGATTCTTTCCTGAAATCAACCTGCGCAAAAGTTGATAACACACAACCTATCAGTAGTGCAAGCAATATTGATCTTTTCATATAGCAGTCGTTTAATGTGTAATATTTACACATTCTAAATTTAACTCTTTTTCCAAACCGGGTAAAATATATTTTCGTTCACTGAAATCAACAACAGGTATGTTATAATTTATACAGGTACATGATACTTGGAGGGCTGAGTAAATTGTTGTTTCTTTAAACACCTGAATCTACGTTTGTAAATTCTGTTCAGGTATAGAACAAAAAAATTATGAACAAGGAAATTGAAAAATATAACGAGAAGCAATCTCCAGTAGACAAAGAAATATGTACGCTTCTATCTGCCATCATTTGCGAAGAGTTGCCAGAAGCTGAAAACAAGATATGGCACGCACACCCGGTGTGGTTCCTGGACGGTAACCCGGTTGCAGGATACAGTAAACTAAAGGGAAGTGTTCGCCTCTTATTCTGGAGCGGGCAATCATTTGATGAACCCGGCCTTGCCAATGAAGGCAGTTTTAAAGCTGCTGAAAAAAGATATACAGATCCAAAAGAAATTAAAAAGACTGAACTGAAAAGATGGCTCAAAAAAGCCCGGGATATCCAGTGGGATTACAAGAACATTGTAAAACGAAAAGGGAAACTGGAAAGATTAAAATGATGCATTGGTATGAAATATTCTCTCTTCTAAATACTTGCCATAAATAAACTTTCAGCATTTACCTTAACTTGTTCTTATGGATGCATTCGCCAAGGCAAAAAAAAATATCAAAACGATCAGCATTGTACTATTTGCAATCTCCCTTACACAGAAATGCTTTTGCACTACCACTACCTGCAGTGATTCCAGCATGACCTTTTTATTGGGCTGGGCTGGTTTATTATCAGGAGGCGCTGGTATCACGTGGCTTGCCAATCCATGCCTGTTCGGTGCCTGGATAACGCTTAAGAAAAATCTCAAAACATCCATGTTCCTTAGCATGTTTGCTTTCCTGATTGCACTTGGATTCCTGTTATTTGACAATATAAAAGATAATGAAGGAGGTGTGAGTCACAGGATCATTTCTTACAAACCCGGCTACTGGCTCTGGGTACTCAGTACATTCTGTATGCTGGCCGGCACTTTTTTCCTGATGGCGAAAAGTAATTCAATGAAGATGTCTCTATCAAAACCTGAAAAAAGAGATTACCTGCATTAATGCTGGTTCCATAAATCCATTTATATATAAATACAATTCTGCATTTACTGCAGCCAGCTAAGATCAATCCATGGAATGAAACTAATGAAATGCTTCCGGCACATCCTTTTCCTTAAAGCATGCTTTATGAAAAGAAAAATATCATACATAAACCAAGGCCGTTATGGTCGTGTTATATACAGCGACAAAGTTTCAAATCTTGATTTTTACTTCGAATTTGGTGGTGGCAATTGTGTTGCCATGATAAACATCCCCGCTCCTGCAGATTGGGAAAAAGAAACGGGTAGAAATATATCCGAAAGGGATGAAATCACCCGCTTTATCGCTGAACAGGCAATACATGACCAGGTGCCGGGTGGCTATTACAAGATCCATGAAGATTATATCGGGTTATACTCACGAAAATAAATTTCCATTTTTTTAGCCGACTGTGATTTTTTATCCAATTTGTACACTAACTAATAAAGCAGATTAAAGAAAAAACGCCTTGCAGGATAAAAAACAGCTATTTGAAGAAACCATAAACAGGCATCTGAACCTGGTTTACAAGGTTGCTTCTGTTTACACAACCAATGCTGACGACAAAAATGACCTGGTACAGGATATCCTTTACCAGGCATGGAAATC
The DNA here is from genome assembly GCA_018268185.1 of Bacteroidota bacterium. Classification (GTDB taxonomy): domain Bacteria; phylum Bacteroidota; class Bacteroidia; order Chitinophagales; family Chitinophagaceae; genus Ferruginibacter. The sequence continues at coordinate 389 of JAFDXA010000446.1, read as the reverse complement.
GTTTGATAGCTTCAGGCAGGAATCAAAAATAAGCACCTGGTTATACCGGGTAGCTATGAATGTGGCCATTTACCAGGTAAAGACAAGGAAGAGAAATATCGAAGCCATTCCACTTACAGATCAGAATTCTAATCTAACTGAAGACAATAGCAATGGAACAGAAGAACAGTGGCAACGGATCCTCTTCTACATCAACAGGCTAAACCTGCTTGATAAAGGGATTGTACTGCTTTACCTCGAAAACAAAAGCCATGAAGAAATTGCAGAGATCACAGGTTTGTCTGTAAGCAATGTAGGTACAAAGCTTTCAAGAATAAAGGAAAAATTACGCCAACAGGTAACAAAATCATAAAATCATGGAACTGGATGACTTAAAAAATGACTGGGAT
>JAFDXA010000445.1 GCA_018268185.1 Bacteroidota bacterium | reverse complement strand
TGTTACCTCCTTTTTCGTTATCAGCGGAATGCTGATGAACCGCTCTGTTTTTGTTTCACTTATTACCAGTTCCGGGGCATTCAGCAGCTTGTATTTGTAAACCAGGTTATCAAGCCCGGAGTCATAATCATTAATTTCTGTAATGATCTTTGGGTTTACGTTGTTATACACGATCAGTTTGCCATCATCAGTTGTATTGATCGATATTTTAAGGGGTGTATTCCTGCTCACGGCATTCCTGTGTACGGAATTTTCGATGATTACCTGCAACGTAAGCGGCGCAATGAGTTTGTGCATGTCATGTTCTTTGATGGATGTGTGCAATAAAAATCCATCACCATACCTTGTTTTCAAAAGGTAAGTATATGATTTGATAAAGCTCAATTCCGTCTGAAGATCGGTAAGCTGGTCTTCATCATTGCGGAGCATATACCTGTACACTTTACTCATTTCATCAAGGAATTTTTCTGCCTCTGCTTCGTTTTCATTTATCAGGCTCGAGAGTGAATTAAGGCTGTTGAACAGGAAGTGCGGGTTTACCTGGCTTTTCAGTCCCTGCAACTGGCTTTGCCTGAATGATGTTTTGAGGGCATCTGTTTCACGTAGGTTGGCACGCCAGTTCTCATACCTTGAAATTCCTTCCTGCAGCAATGTGATGAAGATATTCAGAATACCCATGGCCACATAACTCCAGATAAAACCCGCTTCGTTATAACTGTAGCCAAAAAAGTGAATGGCCTCATATCCATGGAAAAGGGTATACAGGTATAAACCTGTAATCAGCAGGAATGTAATGATCATCAGGGTGAGCCTTTTGGTAACCTCGTGATCACCCGGGAATCTTTTTCTTAAGGAAACAGCTATGAATCCGCATATAACAAAGTCAATACATCCCGCAAATCCTGTTAATAAAGTGGCAAGGCTGAATATTTTCCAGTCACTGAAATACATCTTGCCGAATATCATGCTGTTCAGCAGGATCGTGAAAGGGAGTATCACCAGGAACATTACATAATTATCCTTGCTCGAATATTGAGGCAGCTTTACTCTCATACTTCATACAAATTACTAAGTTTTCAATATCCTTTTTTTCATTAAGGTATGTGCTGACAGCTTTTATGTATGAAATGAGTAAAAGCAGGGTTGAATTGAACAACTCAGGATATTACCGTAAGGTTCCCGGTGATAAGTCATCAGCATCAGTATGTAAGTGCAGAGAACGGCTTAATTGCAGGTTCTATGTTCTTTACCGGTTTTGTTGTTTTCAGGAATTCAAAAATGGCTTTTACATCTTCATCCGTATAATGGCTGAAATTCTGCCACGGCATAGGCGGTAAGAGGATCCTGCTGTTATCCATTCCTTTCCACTTACCCTGGCGAAGTGCTTTGCTGAATTGCTCTTCGGTCCAGTTACCAATACCGGTTTCATCACTGGTAATGTTGGCGGCAAAACTCACGCCCCATGGGCCGGCCCAGGCTGTTAGCTCAGGAACAGTAACAATAAATCCTTTCTTGATGTAATTGCTGTCTACAGACGGGAAAGCTACCTGCGAACGATAGCCTGATAAACGGAGATCCATATCCGGTTCTGGCCCCATCGGCCCCATTTTCTTTGGCGTATGACAATCGTCACAACCGCTCACAGAAACAAGGTAGGCGCCACGTTTCACGAGGCTGTCTTTGCTGATGGCTTTCACTTCGGAAGTTTTTGAATCTTTGCTGTTGCATGAGATAATGGCCACAACCATCATGCATACAATAGCTGTTAAGCTGATTTGCTTTTTCATTTTTCTGTAATTTTAATGCCTGCAGGATTGCACTTATACAGGTCGGTTAATAAATAAGGTTGACTGTCTCTTTTCGCTCTGATGGAATAAAACCGGCATTTGTCACAGTGCTCGTATGAATGCCTGCCGGCATACATAGCGGCAGTTATCAATAAGGTACATGCCAGGAGGAATCCTCCTAAAGATATTCTGTTTTTCATGACTTTTAATTTTTCACGCTATTTATTTCAAGCAAATTAGAGCCCGGGCAGCTGGATGAGAATACAAGTTGTATTGAATTGCAATATTTATTGGATGAACTGTTAGGATGATCGTTTAGCCAAATACCAGCGCTATTATAAGCGCCGTGTAGCCGGTTGTAACCACGACCTGCCTTTGCGAAAAGTAAAACAACCATTTTGATCTGTATTTTTCCCATTCGGGCGGATAATCCGCTTCGCTCCACGAATTGATGATATTATTTATGGGCATATTGCCTTTAATGGTGATCAGCACATCGGTTACCAGCATCAGCCAGGCGAGGCAAATGCTTATGAAAAGCATGCTTCCCGGGGCCGTACTACATAATATCATCGTACAGGTTGCACTGGCCAGTGCTGTGTATACAATCAAACTGTATTTTTTTCTGAAATTCTTATCCAGGAGCTTTCTCATCTGAATGTAATGAGGGGCATTCAGATTCATCTGTACGTTTCTTAACGCTATCATGTACATGAACGACTGGCTTACGAGGAAGCTGTATGAAATTACTGTTAGGAACAGTAAAATGTTTATTTCCATTTTTGTATGCTTTAAAGCACAAACATATTATGCCCACTGCGCCGGAGAAATGGTTTATTGCATGAATTGAGGAAAGGGTTGGAGCAATTGTGGAGAAGAAATTTACATTTTGAGGAAGTGTTTTTATACGACACGATGTTCCGGGTAGTTAGTTATTTGCTGGGATGACAAAAAAATATGTAAATGATATCAGTTATCGTGTAATAGGGGCCTGCATCGAAGTTCATAAAGAGCTTGGGCCGGGTTTGCTTGAGCGTATATATCAGGATTGCCTGGCTTATGAATTCAGGTTAAGGGTGCTTGCTTTTAAATCAGAGTTTCATGTGCCGATACATTACAAACAATATGAGACGGATGCAGCAGTTCGTTGCGATTTCGTAGTTGAAGATTGCCTGGTTGTTGAGATCAAATCTGTAAGGGAATTGCAACCGATCTTTGAAGCTCAGTTACTGACTTACATGAAGCTGTTACAAAAACCCAAAGGCATATTGATAAATTTCAACAGCGTCAATATCTTCAGTGAAGGAC
>JAFDXA010000444.1 GCA_018268185.1 Bacteroidota bacterium | reverse complement strand
CCGGATGGTTCTTATATTTCGGGGTTCTGGCAGACTGAAAAGTACTTTCTGGACATCGAGGATATTATCCGCAAAGAATTCCGGTTTGTAATACCGCCTTCTGCTAAAAATGAAGAATGGCTAAATAAGATAAATTCATCTACATCGGTTTCTGTGCATGTGAGAAGAGGAGATGTTGTTGCAGTGGCAAAGACGAATAAACTCTACGGAACTATGACGAACAGTTTTTATGAGGATGCCATGAATCACATGGCTGAATCACTTGGCAACTGTTCTTTCTTTTTCTTTTCTGATGATATCGAATGGGTAAAAGAAAACATCAAAACATCCCATCCAGCTTATTATATTGATAACAATGATGATGCTCATAATTATGAAGACCTTCGCCTGATGAGTTCCTGTAAGCATCACATCATAGCCAACAGTTCATTCAGCTGGTGGGGCGCCTGGTTAAACCCGGATAAAAATAAAAAAGTGATCGGTCCTGCAAAATGGATGAGCACAAGGGTAATAGCAGAAACCGATCACATTCCCGGTTCATGGATACTGCTGTAAAAATCATTCCTGTTTCTGCAGTTGTACCTACCGCAAATCGCAGTGTAGTTCTTCAGATAACGCTGGAGTCTGTAGCACAACAATCCGTTCAGCCTGCAGAGATTATTGTTATTGATGCATCTGAAGATGAGTTGACCATGCAGTTGTGTGCAAAATCTATCCCGGGACTTTCCTCCGTCATCAGGTATGAAAAAGCAAAACAGAAAGGAGCTGCCTCACAACGCAACCAGGCAGTTGATATTGCCGTCAATGATGTGATCTTTTTTTTTGATGACGATATACGGATGCAGGAAGCCTGTGTTGAGAGAATCTGGACATGCCTGCAGTCAGATAATAGCATAGGCGCCGTGAATGCCATGATCATCAACCAGCGTTACCACAGCCCGGGGAAAGTTACACGTTTCATGTACCGGGTATTGAGTGGAGTTACCCTGCGCTCTTATGCCGGAAAATGTATCGGGCCAGCCTGGAACCTGCTCCCGGAAGATGATGAGTCGCTGCCGGAATGTAACCAGGTTGAGTGGTTGAATACAACCTGCACCATGTACAAGAAGCAGGCGCTTCCTTTTCCGGTATTTCAATCTCATTTTAAAGGATATTCCTTGCTGGAAGATGTTGCATTGTCTTTAACGGTAGGGAAAAAATGGAAACTCTTCAATGCCCGTACAGCCAGGATATACCACGATAGCCAGCCTGGAACTCATAAAAACAGTGTTTATCAATTGTCAAAAATGGAATTGATCAACAGGCATTATGTTATGCGACATGTATTGAACCGTGGAGGCTTTGTGAACTATTGCAAATTGTTTCTCTTTGAAACTTTTGGCGTATTCTCAACAGCAACAAGTATCAACGGAATAAAAAATATCTTGCCGAACACCTTTGGAAAATTAGCTGCCTTTGTTACCCTTTTGTTTACAAAAACTAGTTCATGAGTAGTAAAGTATTGATTGGTATCACATCAAAGAACCGTTATCCCATTCTTCCAAAGTCGATCAACTCGGCGTTGAGCCAGGAATATGCGAACAAGGAAGTAAGTGTGTTTGATGATAATTCAACAGACGATACCTGGAAATTACAAAAGGATTATCCGAATGTGAAATGGTATATGTCGAAAGAAGAGAAAGGATACCTCTTTGCCCGCAACATGTTTCTTGAAACAACTGATGCTGATTATTACTGCAGTCTTGATGATGATTCCTGGTTTGTTGAAATGGATAAATTAAAGGATGCAGTTGCTTATATGGAAGCTTCTCCACAAGTGGGAGCTTTGTCATTTAAGATACTCAGCAATGACCTCAGGAGAGAGATTAAGCGGGGAGATGTAATTGTGGAGACAAATAATTTCATTGGTTGTGGGCACATGCTTCGGGTAAAAGCTGTAAGGGCAGTTGGCTGCTATGCCGTAAATCCCGGATACTATGGTTGTGAAGAAAAGGATCTTTGCATTCGGTTGATGGATAACGGATACACCGTTGTGCGTTTCCCTGAAGTGGAAGTATGGCATGATAAAACAAGCATGGCCCGTGATTTTCCAATGCAGCATCGCTCCGGTGTTTGCAATGACCTGGTGTTCATGTGGAGAAGGACACCGACTTTGTATTTAATACCTTCTTTCTTTTTAAAGATATACAAGCATTTGTCATTTTCTATTGGCTACAAAGATGCGAAACTGCTGATGCCATGCATCAAAGGCTTCGGTGATTTCTTTAAGTCCTTATTCAGTGGCAAAATAAAACGCGACCCCGTTTCTGTAAAAGGATTCAAAAAATATTTAAGTTTCAACTGATGGCATTCTTAAAAAGCGTAGAACATTTTTTTCTGAAAGTACCGCAGGGGCTGGCGAGTCGCATCCGCATCGGGATGTATAAAATGTTCGGACTAAAGGCTGGCGCAAAGAACAGGATGGAAAGCAGCCGGTGCAGGCGGTTGAGCCAGATCGTAATCGGAACCAATAATGCTTTCACGCAGGGTGCCATGCTTTGGCCGGAGGATGCAGATTATGATGGCATAAGAATCAGGATCGGTAACAGGAATTATTTTAACCGCAATATTATGATCGATGCCTGCGGTTATATTGAGATCGGCAATAACAATATGTTTGGGCCTGACATTTATATTACAGACTCCAATCACAGTTTCGGCATTGGCCTTTCTCCATCGGCACAACCTATGCAAAGAGGACAGGTGAAGATCGGTAATCACTGCTGGATAGGAGCCAAGGCTGTAATATTAAAAGATGTTGAACTGGGCGATTATTGTGTAGTGGCAGCAGGAGCCGTTGTTACAAAGAGTTTTCCTGCAGGAAGTTTGATAGGGGGAGTGCCGGCAAGATTACTCAAATCTATACCGACAGCTGAATAATGAATGAAAACCGGAAAACATATCTTGACTCCCTGAATACACTTCGGGGATTGGCTGCATTCTCAGTCTGCATTTTTCATTTTACAAACGGAAACCGTTTCTTCCTGCACCCGGAAGACGTTTTCAGGAAAGCCGGGTTTTACGGAAGTTTTGGTGTACAGGTTTTCTTTGTGATCTCGGGATTGGTAATTCCATTTTCAATGTACAAAGTGCAATACAGGTTGTCTGATATCAAGACATTTTTACTGAAAAGGATAGTACGTATAGAACCGCCTTACCTGATCAGTTTCCTGTTGGTGCTGCTATTGAACATCATAAGCAGTGTTTTACCGCATTACCAGGGCAAACCACTTAATACAGATCCTGTATTCCTGTTAGGCCACCTGGGGTATATGAATTCGTTTCTGCATCTTGAATGGATCAATCCTGTGTATTGGACTTTGGCAATAGAGTTTCAGTATTATCTCCTTATTGCATTGCTGTTTCCGTTGATCAGCTCAAAGAACAATATTGTACTGGTAACAACGGCAGTTTTGTTCAATGCTGTTTCCTGGCTCCTGCCCGATCCAAATTTTATTTTTTACTACTCTTTTTATTTCACTCTTGGAATTGCGATCTGCAAATACCTGGTAAACGACCTGTCGAAGCCTTATTTTTTAGTTACAGTGCTGATCTCACTTGCAGGAATATTTACTCAATTCAGACTGCCGGGATTGGTAGCAGGGTTAATTCCACTCGGCTTTTCATTCATTTCATGGGAAAATAGAGTAACACATTTTCTCGGCAACATATCATACTCACTGTATTTACTGCATGTGCCTGTAGGTCTGCGTGTAATAAACATCGCAAGGCAATGGTATGAATCTGAATCAATGCGTTACATAGCCATACTTGTCGCCATAGCAATCACACTGGTGGCTGCTTATCTTTTTTACAGGTATGTGGAACTACCGTTCAAAAAAATGTCGCAGAAGATCAGGTATAGTGAAAAGAGTGGAATGAAAATGACGTTGCAGAATATTTGAGTTTACTACTTACTTCAATTAATTACAGGTGAAAGTTTTATTAGCACATCCCGGTACACAATATTCTTTTCAACTGGCCAAACAGTTGTATAAAAAGGATATGCTGCTTGAGTTTCATACCGGCTTTGCTTACGGGAAAGACAGTTTGCTATACAGGGTTTTTTCAAAGATGCCGGGTAAGATATACCGGAAGATCAGCAACAGGTTCATTGACGATGTTCCGGATAAGTACATCAGGCGACAACCATTTATTGAACTCAAGGCTTTGCTGAAACTTAAATTCGGGCAGAACGAAGAAGATGTTTTATATCGCAGGAACCAGCAGTTCCAGGAAAATATAAGCAACGAAGCCTTGAAAAGAGCGGATGCTGTTATCGGTTTTGATACCTCAAGCTGGATACTGGCACAACGTTGCAGATCACTCTCGAAAAAATTCTTCCTGGATGTTAGCATTGCTCACCCTGTATCCAAGGATAAGGTGTACCGGAATATTATTAAGCAATACCCCGACTGGAAGTTTTCCATCAAACAGAAAGACCATAAACACATTGCTGTTGAAGAAGCGGAGATGGAAATGGCGCATCATATCGTTGTGGCCAGTGGTTTTACCAATGGCACCTATGTTGAACACGGCGTAAGCACAGAAAAGATCAGTATCAATCCTTATGGTGTGGATGCAGAGTCTTTCAGACCGATACTTAAGAACAGGAAGGCCGACGATATTGTCCAGTTTGTATTTGTTGGATCTGTTGATGCGAGGAAGGGGATACCATTCCTGCTCGAAACCTGGAAAGAGATGAATACCGACAGGGCGCAGTTGACACTCATAGGACCTGTTTCAGCCGATACGGAAAAATTCATCAGAACAAATTATCCTTCGGTGATCGTAAAAGGTAAGTTGCCTTTTTCAGAAGTGAAACAGATACTTCCCGGCTACGACGTAATGATCTTCCCGAGTTTCTTTGAAGGGTTTGGGCT
>JAFDXA010000443.1 GCA_018268185.1 Bacteroidota bacterium | reverse complement strand
TTGTAAGAATCATATATTTCTCAACTCCCTTGCGGTTCATTTTGTGCCCCTCATGCACTGCCAGTACCATGGTAACGGAACTGAAGATGAGGATGAAGGTCATCAAGCTCACAAATGCTAACGGGAGGTTGGCATCGTGTCCGGCAAATGGAAATGCGTTAAACACCTGGTTGGGATCTGCCCAATGGTTTACGCTGAAACGAATGGTGCCGTAGCTGATCAGGAATGCTCCGAATGTAAAAGCATCACTCATCAAAAAATACCACATCATCACCTTGCCATAGCTGGTGTTGAAGGGACTCTTTCCACCGGTCCACCATTTTGTACCTGCCGGTATTGTTGTTGTTGCCATATAGGTTAAATTCTGATTCTGTTTTTTAATGCGGATCGCTGCTTTTGCTTTACTGAGTTTATTTGATAAACATCAGGAATACGAGCAGGTAGATCCATAATATATCTACAAAATGCCAGTATGTACTTACGAGTTCTACCGGCACCGAACTATAGGTTCTGATTTTCTGGCTGAATGCCTTCAGCGACATTACCACCAGGGCTATCACACCGCCTATTACGTGAACCGCATGTATTCCTACAATCACATACAGGAATGAAAAAGATACATTTCCTGTAAATGTGATCCCGATCTTCGTCAGCTCCTTAAATCCAAGAACCTGCAGTATCACAAAAAGAACTCCCAACACCAGGGTGGCTGCCATCAGCGATCTGTATCTTGTCATTTCTCTTTCCCTGAAAGCCTTTGCAGACAGGAATAAAGTAAAACTGCTCAACAGGATCACTGCTGTACTGTACCAGAAAGCCTTCGGGATTTCAAATGAAACCCAGTTTGCCTGGTTTCTTTTAACGATGTATGCACTGGTTAATCCCGCAAACATCATTAATATACTTCCTATAGCTACCCATAAGGTGAACTTATGAGGATGTATTTTATTTCTTTTTACCGTCGCCACTGTATTCATATTCTCCAGGACCGTAAGGCCCGTTATTAAAAGCTCTTTATTTTACACTTTTACTTTATCCGCATACAGGCTCAGGAAAACGATCATCAGGTAAAAATAAGAGCTGAACATTACCTTCCTGGCACTGGACGCATCCATGCGCTTATACAGCATGATGCTTGTATAAACCATCCACAGGTTGCATGCCAGTACGATCCAGAAACTGATGACGCCTGATATACCAAATGCATAAGGCAACACGCCAACGGGTATCATCAAAACGCTGTACACGATCGATTGAATTGCCGTGAAACTGGTCGGCCCCTTATCAGCAGGTAGTAATTTAAATCCTGCTTTGGTATAATCCTGGTGAGCCAGCCAGGCAATTGCCCAGAAATGCGGGAATTGCCAGATGAACTGTATGCCGAAGAGTATCCACCCGCCAACACTGAAATCATCTGTAGCTGCCACCCAACCAATAAGGCAGGGCAATGCACCGGGAATAGCACCGATCAACACGGATATGGAGTTTATTTTTTTCAGCGGGGTGTAGATGAACCCGTATAAAAACAAACTGAATAAGCCAACCATGGCGCTGGAGAAATTGAAATAGTACCACATCATCACAACACCAATGGCGCCTGTGATAAATGCAAATACATATCCCTCCGTTTCGCTCATCCTGCCACTCGCAATCGGTCTTTTAGACGTGCGCTTCATGATAGCATCGGTATCTTTTTCAAGTACCTGGTTGATGGCGTTGGCTGCTCCCGTGATCAGTAAGCCTGCAACAAAAAGTAAAAGAACTGATAATAGCGTTGACCTGGTATATTTCTGCTGGTAAGGCGCTATTAAAAAACTTACCACCGTACTGAACACCACCATAAAACTTAAAGTGAACTTGATCAGTTGAAAGTAATCCTTCACTTTACTTGCCAATGCAAACGACGTTGAATTGGATATGGTGTTGTTCTCCTGCATTGTAACGTTCAACGTTGAACGTTCAACGTTTTTTAATATTATTAATGTTCACTCTCATCATGCCCAACAGGTGTTGTCTGAGGAATGAATTCCTTTCCGTCTTTTCCATAGTCGTAAGCCCACCTGTGAACTTCAGGAATCTCGCCCGGCCAGTTTCCATGTCCCGGGTTGATAGGAGTTGTCCACTCCAGTGTGTTTGCACCCCATGGATTCTGTGTTCTTACTTTTCTTCCTTTCCACATGCTGTAGAAGAAGTTAAAGACGAACAACAGTTGTGCAGCAAAAACTATCATTGCTACAGTGCTGATGAACTCATTCAGCCCTGCAAACATTTTAAATGATTCCCAGTTTGAATAATCAAAATAGCGGCGCGGCATACCGGCAAGCCCTTCATAGTGCATTGGCCAGAAAATCATGTAAGCACCGATAATTGTTATCCAGAAATGTATGTATGCAAGCGTGTTGTTCAGGTAACGGCCGAACATTTTGGGGAACCAATGATAAACACCCGCAAACATTCCGAAGAAAGAAGCCACTCCCATTACAATGTGGAAGTGAGCTATCACGAAGTAAGTATCATGTAAGTGGATATCCAGGGAAGAATTTCCGAGGAAGATACCAGTAAGACCACCACTGATGAAGAGACTCACGAAACCGATAGCGAACAACATTCCCGGAGTGAAACGGATATTTCCCCTCCAGATGGTGGTTAGCCAGTTAAATACCTTGATGGCCGAAGGAACCGCGATCAGCAATGTAAGCAATACGAATACCGATCCAAGGAAAGGATTCAGCCCGGTTACGAACATGTGGTGCGCCCAAACGAGGAAAGCCAGTATGCATATCGCAAACATAGATCCCACCATCGCCATATAACCGAAGATCGGCTTGCGGCTGTTCACCGATAGTATCTCTGATGCCATTCCCATCGCAGGCAACAGGATGATATAAACTTCAGGGTGACCAAGGAACCAGAACAGGTGCTGGAACAGTATGGCACTACCTCCTTCATTAGGTAATATTTTACCAGCTACATAAATGTCGCTGAGATAGAAACTGGTACCGAGGTTCCTGTCGAACAGGAGCAGGATGGCACCTGATAACAACACGGGGAATGACAACACTCCGAGTACTGCTGTAAAGAACAGCGCCCAGATCGTTAGTGGCATGCGTGTCATGCTCATTCCTTTGGTACGCATGTTCAGGATCGTGGTAATATAATTAAGACCTCCCAGCAGAGATGAGACAATGAAGAGAGCCATACCTACAAGCCACAGGTCCATACCGATTTTACTTCCTTCTGCTGCATCTCCAAGAGCACTCAATGGCGGATAGATCGTCCAGCCGCCGTTTGCCGGGCCTGTCTGCACAAACAATGATGAGATCATTATTACAGAAGCGAGGAAGAAGAACCAGTAGCTAAGCATATTCAGCATAGGAGATGCCATGTCCCTGGCACCAACCTGCAATGGAATAAGGAAGTTGGCAAAGGTTCCGCTCAAACCTGCGGTAAGTACAAAGAATACCAGTACGGTTCCGTGCATGGTAACGAGTGCGTAATAAAAATCGGGCTGCAGTTTTCCTCCTTTCGCCCAGTGACCCAGGAAATCTTCCAGGAAAGGGAAAGTTTGATCGGGATAACCGAGTTGCAAACGGAATATTACAGAGAACAATCCACCAATGATCGCCCAGATGATACCGGTTACCAGGAATTGTTTAGCGATCATTTTATGATCCTGGCTAAACACATACTTGCTGATAAAGGTTTCGTGATGGTGGTGGTGTTCATGATGTGCGTCATGGCCTGTGTGGCTGTGTACATCGTGTAAGGAGGCTGCGGTGCTCATAATTTTTATAAATATTTTATACGAACCGTTTTGTTATTATTTTGATGCCGGCAATAAAGAAGCCTGCAGTTTACCTGTTGTGTCTGCTGCTGCAGGAGCCTGTTTATTCGGGTCTTTATCAGGGAAGAAAGTAAAGTATTCTGGTTTCTGATCGGCCAGCCATTTTTTATAGCTTTCCTCTGATTCTACAACTATTATTCCCCTCATAGAGAAGTGTCCTTTACCACACATCTGGTCGCAACTGATCTCGTAAACAAAGTTCGGGTTACCTGTGCGTTTTTTCATTTCTTCTGTTGTGTAGATCGGGGTGAACCACATGGTAGTAGGAATACCCGGAACGGCATCCATTTTCATACGGAAATGAGGCAAACCTACATCGTGAATAACATCCTGTGCACCGATAACCAGTTTCACCGGTTTTCCTACCGGGATATGCATTTCGGTTGTATGGATATCATCCCAGCTTTCAGGATCTTCAAAGTCAACACCAAGAATATTTCCTGAAGGATTATTTGAGAGCTTATAATTTTTCTTACCCAATACATTGTCTTTTCCCGGGTAACGGAATTCCCAGGCAAACTGGTGGCCGGTTACTTCAACAACAACGGCATCTTTGGGAGCATCACTGGTAATTTTGAACCAATATTTCAAACCAAATACAACCAGTACTGTGAGGAAGATAGCCGGAACGGTTGTCCAGAGCAATTCAAGTTTATTGTTATGCGGAAAGAAGAATGCTTTTCTTCCGTCCTTTTCCTGGTATTTGAAACTGAACCAGAAAAGTAATATCTGTGTAATAACAAATACAACACCGGTTACGCCTATTGTTATATACAACATCAGGTCGATCTTTTCTCCTTCCAGTGAAGCAGATCCCTGGGGAAATAATGTTTTACCGTAATACAGGTCGTTGCAGTACCATGCACCCCAAAGGCCTATCACCAGAAATGCAATAAGCATAAAGGCATTGATCTTATTGTTCTGTCTGCGAGTCTTTTCTTCTCCTTTCAACACACTCACATATTCGCTTGCCTTCGAGATCTGGAAGATCACGATGAATATCATGATGGATATCGCAACTATAAAAAATTCCTTCATTGTATAGATTTTAGCTTAGCTGTTTGCTATTATATCAATTCAGTTTGAGTGATCAAAATTAGCCAGGAAGTTATTAGCAACCTTCCTTTGTTCAACCATTATGTATGGTGAATAATACTTTCTTTGAGGAAAGGATGGTTCCTTGCCACCAGAGAATTTTTTGTAATATATCTTCCCACGCCCCACATGATCACGCCAATGAAGAGGGCCGCAACGCCAAATTCAAAAGGCATCATTTCAGCATGAGAACCAAGTGTGCCCGGCATTACCATCTGGTAAAGGTCGATCCAGTGGCCAAAAATGATAAGCACCGCCATGAACGTAACCAGTGTCCAGCTGCGTTTGGTGCTTTTTTTCATCAGGATCAACAATGGGCAGATGAAATTAATGATCAGGTTAAAGAAGAATATTCCTTTATAAGGACCTCCCTTGGTAGCGGTTCCGATTCTTTCAATAAAGTATTTTGTTTCTTCCGGTTGGTTACTATACCAGATAAGCATGTATTGAGAAAACCAGGTATAAGTCCAGAAGATAGAGAATGCAAACATGAATTTACCAAGATCATGAAGGTGTTCGTCGGTAACATATTCAAGCTGACCACGATTCTTTAAGAAGATAACGAATATTGCGATCAATGACATGCCGGCAACAAATGTGCTTGCGAATGTATACCAGCTGTACATGGTACTATACCAATGTGCGTCGATACTCATCAGCCATAACCATGGTGTAGTTGATGCAACTGTTAATCCGAAGAATACGGTAAACAATGAAGCCCATACTGTATTATCCCATATCCATTTTTTCCCGGTTTCATAGTTCATCGGACCATTCTGGTCTGATTTCAGGCTCATTGCCCTCATCTTGCGGCCCAGTAAGGTCCAACCCAGGATTGTAACGGCTGAAGCAATGGTAAAGAACATCGGGTTAAGGAAACCTTTTTTACCGTCCAGGATCTTATCATAAGATGGAGATGCTTTGTCGTATAAATGTGGATCGAGCCAATGATAAATATCTGTACGTCCTCCCCAGATGATCGCCATCAGAACGATGAACATGATCAGCCCAAGGATAGGCACCACGCTTGAAATAGCTTCCGGTACACGACGAAGTGCGACCTGCCAGCCTCCCATTGCCATGGTTGTAACACAAATAAAGAACATAGATGCGTTAACTGTTAACAGCCAAAACACACTGTTTTGAAGGAGCACTGCCCAAAAGCGTGTACTTCCGGTATGTTCTCCGTGGCCGCCATGTTCAAATGGATGAAGCATGATGAAGCCATACAACACTGCCAATACACCGGCAATGATGAGGCCCATTGTCCATTTTTTGTAACTGCCCGGTAATTCAAATTGGTTATTCATCTAAACTTTTTTTGTATGTTCTGGTAATTTTTATCCTTTTTTCGCTGCGGTGCTGTCTGCTTTTGCTGCGGTTACTGGTTCTGCTGCAGGAGCTGTTGCTTTTGGCTGCAGGGTCCTGATGTACTTAACGATCATCCAGCGCTGTTTCCTGTCGAGTTGAGAAGCATAACTTCCCATATTATTTCTTCCGTAAGTGATGGAATGGAACATGGTACCATCAGCCATCTTTACATAAACATCCCCGGTAAGATTGGCAACACCACCTACTTTACCTGAAGTTGCCAGCGGACCGTTGGCAGTTCCTTTTTCTCCATGACAGATCGCACAATTGATATTGAATAAACGGGCTGTTTCTGTCATTTCTTCCTTACTCATCGTAACAGAATCCAATGGATTTTTCACCATAGCACTTTTTGCATAACCGATGCTGTCGTTGGGCAGGGTATATGGGAAAAGTTCTCCTCTTTTGATCGTTCCTTCAGCAGGCATGTTGTCGAAATATATCAGGCTGCTTCCTCTTTTTGCCGGATCTGTTGTGAATTTTGTTGAGTCTCGCTTGGCATAAGATTCATAAGCCCTGCTATAAGCCATATCTGGCATATATACACTACCCGGACTGCGTTTATTATGGCAACTGGACATAATGATTACACCTGTTGCTAAAACGGCTGTTATATAAGTAAGTCTTTTCATTTATTTAGTTATCAATTATCCGTGTTAATTAATACCCTTTCTCATCTCTGTACAATTTCTGCTCCCTGTCGTAGCGGCCCAGCCACCACCCGGTTTCAGCATTTTGCACATTTATTTCTTTAGCCCCGGCATTCTGAAGAAAGCGTTGTACTTCTCCATCATCTGTTTTATCAGTACACTCGATCGCCATAATGAACAGATCATCTGTGGCACGAGGGTGAAAGTGATGCTTTTTTACAAACGGCGACAATTGGCAGAGGTAGCAGAAAGTAAGCACCATTCCAACTGCAGAGAACAATACGGTTAACTCAAATGTGATGGGTATCCAGGCCGGGAGCGCAAAATGCGGTTTACCGCCGATGTTCAACGGCCAGTCTTTTGTAAATACCCAGCTCATGAATGTGAGCGCTGTCGTTGTTCCGGTTATCGCATAAATGAACCCCGCTGTATGCAGGCTTGTTTCTCTTAAACCCATGGCATGATCAAGACCATGCACCGGGAACGGTGTGTACACATCATGGATCTTATACCCGGCCTTGCGTACATTCTTTACCGCAGGAAACAATACTTTCTCATCATCGAATGCCCCTACAACAAATTTTTTAATTCCTCCAGCCATATTAGTAATTGTCTGTTATAAAAAATTATCAAATATTAATGCTTAGTGAGCATGTTCTACTTCTTCATGATAGAACTTCTCAGCATCTGATTTTTCGATATCAGTCATCTTCACTTTATAGTTTTCACCACTCGTCTTCAATATTGACTTGATCTCAGCCACGGCGATTACCGGGAAGTATTTAGCAAACAGGAAGAAGCAGGTGAAGAACAAACCGAAAGTACCCAGGTAGAATCCTATCTCGTAGATACTAGGGCTGTAATAAGTACTCCAGCTTGAAGGCAGGAAGTCGCGGTACACAGAAGTTACGATGATCACGAAACGCTCGTACCACATACCAATGTTAACCACGATACTCATGAAGAAAGTAACGGTGATATTTCTCCTGAGCTTACGGCTCCAGAACAACTGCGGAGATACCACGTTACAGAACATCATCAACCAATAGCTCCATCCATAAGGGCTCCAGATATTTGCCCTGTTCTGGCTGAATGCATACCATTCGTATTGGTTCTGTCCATACCATGCAATGAATAACTCAGTTAAGTAAGCACAACCCACGATGCTTCCGGTTAATACAATAACCTTGTTCATCGCTTCAATATGTCCTATAGTGATGTAATCATTCAGGTTCATTACTTTTCTTACCACGATCAACAGTGTTTGCACCATGGCAAAACCCGAGAAGAT
>JAFDXA010000442.1 GCA_018268185.1 Bacteroidota bacterium | reverse complement strand
TCGGCACCTCCGAAGAATAATGTCTGCTCAATACACCAGTCAGCTTCTTCAAGTGTCTGTCCTTTCCAGGCATAAACACCGATTCCGGCAGCGGCAATAGCAGCAGCAGCCTGGTCCTGTGTTGAGAAAATATTACATGAACTCCATTTTACTTCGGCACCCAGTGCAACCAGGGTTTCAATCAGCACGGCAGTCTGTATCGTCATGTGAAGGCAACCTGCGATACGGGCTCCTTTCAATGGCTGGCTGGCGCCATACTCAGCCCTTAAAGCCATCAGGCCCGGCATTTCTGCTTCTGCCAGTTTAATTTCTTTGCGGCCCCATTCTGCGAGGCTCATATCTTTTACCTTGTACTTAAGGCTGAAATCAATACCTTTTTCAGTAATTGTAGACATATAGATTTATTTTAGACCACAAAGCTAACCACAATAGTGTAAAATCCTGTTCATGTGAAAAAAATCAGGATAAAATTCGTTGTAATGACTAATTTTAAGGATAAATGCTTTATTTATTATGAAAAAAGCAGACCAAAAAGAACAAACGGCTAATATGCTGCCGGTGCTCGACAAAAATGACCTTGCCATCCTGAAATTACTGCAGCAGAATGCACGTATTACCGTAAAGGAAATTTCGGAGAAAATACACCTGAGTACCACACCGGTTCATGAACGCATCAAGCGCCTGGAACAATCCGGGGTGATCAGGCAGTATGCAGCCCTGGTGGATCATACCAAAGTAAAAAAAGGGCTGATGGTGATCTGTTATGTATCATTGAAAGAACATAACAAAAATGCCGGAAGTAAATTCATCAAGGCGATCAACGACCTGAATGAAGTGATAGAATGTTATAATATTTCGGGTGAGTTTGATTTTATGCTGAAAGTTGTGGCCGAGAATATGGACAGCTACTACGATTTTCACGTGAACCGTTTAAGCCAGATAGAGAACATGGGAAATGTACAGAGTGTTTTTGTGATGGGGATCATCAAACAAACACATCAATTGATCTGGTAAGAAAGGCAAATTTTGACCGACAAACCAATCAAAGAACTATCAACGCTCAACTTCTCAACTCTAACAGCATCACATAATCATTCATAAAATAGCCTTCGCCGATATCTATATCTTCTTCCCGGGTGATCTGAAAGCCGATCTTCTTGTAAAAATGAAGCGCCTTATTGTGCCTGTTAACATTCAGTTCAAGTGCCATTGCACCTGAAGCCTGCGACAGGCGAATGACCTCATTCAATAAAAGTTTACCGGTTCCCTTTCCCTGCTGTGATGGTAATACATAGAGTTTGTGCAGCCTGAATAAACTTCTTTCATTTTTATTTTTGGGAGAAAAACCGGCAAAGCCTACTGGCTTTTCATCTTCATAAACGATAATGAAATTATGACCGGAAAGCATTTGATCTGTAAGCGCCTTGCTGCTGTACATCAGTTCCAGCATATAGGATATCTGCTGCTGAGTAAGGATCTTACCATAAGCATCAGGCCAGGTATCATGAGCAAGCGCCCTGATCAATTCCACATCATCAATGCCGGCCCGGCGAATGGAATGCATAATTATTTTACGAAGAGTTTGAGGTCGGAAGCCAGCAGCACACGACCCTGTGCATCTTTGGCGATCACATCAAAAAAATAAAGTTCCTCACCGGATTTAACCTGCGATTGGATGGTTTTTATCCATACTTCCGGAAGGGGAGTTTGCTTGAACCTGTCGGCAGAAATTGTTGTGGTTGGACTGAGTTTGCCTGTCTGCTCATCTTCTGTTACGCCTCTTTTTTTATACATGAACTGGTAAGAAGATATGCTGTAAACATTCTTTTTATCATCTACAATTTTCAGCGGCATGGCAATGGCATCTGCAGCCTGGTCAGCAGTGATAAAAGAAGAGTCATTGAATGAATTGATAGAAGTATAAAGTTTGGGTGGTTTGAATTTTGGTGTAGTGGTCGTTGTTGTATTTTTTGCAGCATTGGTTCTTTGTGCCTGGCTGCTGGTTATAACGAGGCAGGCAACAATACTGCATACCAATATCCGGGAAATTAAGCGCATGGGTTATCAGTTGTTTACCGAACGAATCTACAAAAGATCGCCCAGCAAGGAATGAATTTAACGTTTACTTTATCAGCAGTGTTTGTCAAAGGGCAGCCAGGCTTTCTTCAATGATCCTGATCTTGGTTTCTGCATCAGATTTCTTCTTTTGCTCCAGGGCCAGTACTTCAGGCTTTGCATTCTGAACAAACTTTTCATTGCCCAGTTTCTTTTCTACCGATTGTAGAAAACCTTTCAGGTGATTCAGCTCTTTTTCAAGATCTGTTCTTTGCTGACCGCTATCAACCGGTCTTTCCGTTTTAATATAAAACTTGTCTTTGCCGATAACGCATGAAATGGCGTCAGCAACCTGGGCTGTTGTAAAACTGATTGAAGCTGCATTCACCTGCTTGGCAAGAATGTTTTCTATCTGGCTGTAAGTTGCATTATTACTGCTGTCGATGAAAAGTTCAATCGTTTCTTTTGGCTTCAACTGTTGTTTATTCCTTACATCTCTTAAACCTGTAATTACGTCTTTCAGCAGAACGGCATTTGATAATATATCAGCATTGCTGCTGCCGATCGGCGGAAACTGTTTAACACAAAGGTCATCCTGCCTCGGTTTCAGCAACTGGTATATCTCTTCGGTTACAAAAGGCATAAATGGATGCAGCAGTTGTACAAGGTCGGTAAAGAAGTCGAGTGTTTTGTTATAAACTCCTGGGTCAATCGGTTGCTCAAAACCCGGCTTGATCCATTCAAGGTACCAACTGCAGAAATCATCCCATATCAATGAATAGATTGTTTTCAACGCTTCACTCAGCCTGAATTGTTTCATCAGGGTATCCACTTCCGTTCTTACTTCATTCAGCCTGCTTTCAAACCAGTTAACAGCAAAGTTTGCGGTTGTGTCTGTTCCGGGCGACTGTCTTGCTTCCCACATTTTAACCAGCTTCAGGGCATTCCACATTTTGTTATTGAAATTTCTTCCCTGTTCAAGAGAACTTTCGTCAAACAAAAGGTCGTTGCCGGCAGGAGAGGAGATCATGATACCGAAACGAACAGCATCGGCTCCGTATTTGTCTATTAGCCCGAGCAGGTCTGGCGAATTTCCCAGGCTCTTGCTCATTTTTCTTCCCTGTTTATCTCTTACGATACCGGTGAAATAAACATCATTGAAAGGTTTCGCATGCATGTATTCTTCCCCGGCCATGATCATGCGTGCAACCCAGAAGAAGATGATCTCAGGGGCTGTAACCAACGTATTGGTTGGATAATAATATTGTATTTCTGCATTACCCGGGTTTGAGTAGCCTTTGAAAACTTCAAAAGGCCAGAGCCAGGAAGAGAACCAGGTATCAAGGCAATCTTCATCCTGTTTCAATACAGGATTATCAACTCCGTATTGCTCATAGAATTTTTCGAGGGCCTCTGCTTCATTGTTTGCAACCACGAAACGACCTTCGTTATCATACCACGCAGGTATGCGATGCCCCCACCAGAGCTGGCGACTGATACACCAGTCTTTGATGTTTTCCATCCAATGCCTGTAAAGATTTTTGAATTTGGCAGGATGAAAATTAATGTCTTCATTCATCACGGCTTCCAGCGCAGGCTTGCTGATGGCTTTCATGCTTACCCACCATTGCAGGCTCAATCTTGGTTCCACCACCGCATCTGTGCGTTCGCTGTAACCAACTTCACTGGTATAGTCTTCTGTTTTAACAAGAAATCCTTTCTCTTCCAGTTCTGCCGCGATTTTTTTCCTTGCTTCAAACCTGTCGAGCCCCACGTATATCTGGGCATCGGCATTCAAGGTGCCGTCGTCATTAAAGATGTCTATAACTTCCAGTCCATGTTTTTGCCCCAACTGGTTATCGTTCATATCATGAGCAGGTGTAACTTTCAGCGCACCGGTTCCGAATTCCATGGTAACATATTCATCTGTAATAACAGGAATCTTACGATTGATAAGCGGAACGATGGCATGTTTTCCGTGGAGATGCCTGTATCTTTCATCGTTGGGATGCACACAGATCGCGGTATCACCCATGATTGTTTCGGGCCTTACCGTTGCGATCACCAGTCCTTCATCAGAACCATCAATTGCATACCTGATATGATATAATTTCTGGTTGGTTTCTTTCCTGATCACTTCTTCATCACTAAGGGCTGTTAAAGCTTTTACATCCCAGTTGATCATGCGCTTGCCGCGGTAAATATGTCCCTTCTGGTAGAGGTCATTGAAAACCCTGATCACAGATCTATAATAGTCATCATCCATGGTAAAAGCAGTTCGGTTCCAATCGAGACTGCAACCCAGTTTCTTCAATTGCTGAAGGATGATGCCGCCGTATTTTTCTTTCCATTCCCAGGCATATTCCAGGAACTGTTCTCTTGTAAGAGAAGATTTGCTGATGCCTTTTTCCCGGAGCATGGCAACTACTTTAGCTTCCGTTGCAATAGAAGCATGATCGGTTCCGGGAACCCAGCATGCATTGAAACCACTCATGCGTGCCTTGCGGATGAGAATATCCTGGGTGGTATTATTCAGGCAATGGCCCATGTGCAGCACGCCGGTTACGTTTGGCGGAGGGATCACGATCGTATAAGGAGTACGTTCATCGGGCTTGCTGTAGAAATATCCCTTGTTCATCCAATGCTGGTACCACTTCTCATCTGTTGTTGAAGGCTCAAAATTTTTGCTCAGTTCCATGAAATACAGTGCTGTTTTTTAAGTTGGCAAAAATACAGAAAATGAAGCGGAGTTTTTTCAGTAATCACTAAAGAAGTTAGTAATTTGCTGCTGTGATCCGGTAAAGAGATGTATTTGAGAAAACAGACTTATAAAACCAGGCTTTGTACGCAATCGTTGACATAGAAACTACGGGTGGTCATGCTTCATCAAACGGCATTACAGAGATCGCTATATATATACATAACGGCAATGCTGTGGTGAAGAAGTTCAGAACACTGATCAATCCGCAACAAAAGATCCCATTGTACATTACTTCCTTAACCGGCATTGATGATGACATGGTGGCGGGAGCGCCTTTGTTTGAGGAAGTGGCAGCAGAAATTTTTGAATTGCTCCGGGATAATATTTTCATAGCGCACAATGTGAACTTTGATTTTTCATTTGTACGGCATCAGTTAAAAAATGCCGGGTATGATTTAACCGCAAAGAAATTGTGTACCGTAAGATTAAGTCGTAAGGTATTCCCGGGATTACCGTCTTACAGCCTGGGTAATCTGTGCCGGCATCTTGGTATCGGCATTACGGATCGTCACCGGGCAGAGGGAGATGTGAGGGCTACGGTAAGTCTTTTTGAGAAATTACTGGAAGAAGGAGCTGTCGTGCATATAGAACAGATGCTGAAGAAGACCTCATCAGAGCAATGGTTGCCCATGCATCTTGACAAAAGCGAAATAGCAAAACTGCCGGCATCACCCGGAGTATACTATTTCCACAATGCAAAGGGAAAAGTGATTTATGTAGGAAAGGCCGTTAATATCCGCAAAAGGGTGAGCAGCCATTTTACGCACAATGATGCCGCAAGGAAACGGCAGCATTTCCTCAGGCATGTGTGCAGGGTTACACACACTGTTTGCGTAAATGAATTACAGGCGTTGGTGCTGGAAAGTGCAGAGATAAAAAGATTATGGCCCAAGTATAACCAAAGCCAGAAACAACCCGCTCAGAAATATGGCCTTTACAGTTTTGAAGATAACCGTGGTTATATAAGACTGGCCATAGATAAGAAGAAAAAGAATTTACCTGTTCATTACCAGTTCAACCTACTGCACGAAGGATTGGTATTGCTGAGGAATATGATCGAAACGTTTGATCTGCATGAGAAGCTTTGTTACCTGGATAAAACAGCATTAACAGTTAAAGACCTGGAATACCTGGATCCGCCGGCCCGTTACAACGGTAAGGTAAGGGTGGCCCTGGAACAACTGGATAAGCAGTTGCCCACTTTTGCCATTGTTGATGAAGGATTAGCGGCCAACGAAAAGCTGTATATGCTGATAGAACGCGGAAGTTTCTGGGGAATGGGATACCTTGATGCAGGCCTTAAAATAAACGGACTTGCCGAATTGAAAGAAAGAATTCAACCTTACGCCGACAATGATTTTATCAGGAACAGCATTTACAGTTATGCTGCAGCAAATCCCTCCCGCAAAATATTACTTGATATGTGATCTGGTAAAAAAAGTGGCAAGGCCTCAGGAATTGCCTTCAATGGTAGCGCCTATTTTACGATCTGTAATGGCGTCGCATTTTGGCTTAAGGCTTTCGTAACTGCCGTTTTTTACAGCATACTTTCCTTTCGTGTGAATGAGCATGGCGCATTGTTCCGCCTGTTCAGGGCTGTGGTTACAGATATCAATAAGGGTTTCAATTACCCATTCAAATGTATTTACTTCATCATTCCAAACAATAAGAGAATATCCCGCTGTTGTTTCGGTGAGAATATCCGATTCAAATTCGGGATTAAATTCCGGGTTATATGAAAATTTCATTGCCATGCGGAAATACAAATATAATAAAAATTAAAACCGGAGATAGTTGTTATTTAAAGCCGCAGGTATTTAGTTCGGCCATTGGATTGGTGCCAGTAGGTGGCCAGGGTCTTGTTGCACTCAATGTTTTATTAACTGCGGCTCTTGATGAGTTTCTGTGCCAAATTAAAACCTGAAGAAAAAAATGGCACAAAATGCTGAAAAAAGAAATTGGCACAAAAAAATAAAAAAGAAAATTGGCACAAAACCAGGCGCCGGGAAAACACAGAAAAATGTGTCAAAAATATGCAGGAGGAAAACCGGTACAAATAATAAAACTAATTATTGTGGATATTCGACATGCATACGGCGGCTCATAAACAGGAAATAAAAAACCCCGCAACGGATGCGGGGTTTTGTGGGAGTTGACGGGGTCGAACCGCCGACCCTCTGCTTGTAAGGCAGATGCTCTAAACCAACTGAGCTAAACTCCCTTTTAATTTTTCGGAGGGCAAAGATAAGTGTTAAATAATAGTAACAAAATAAAACACAGTTTTTTTTAAAATTCTTCTGTTGTTGCGATTTCAAAAAAAATATCAACATTGCTTCAATAACTGTGGAATTCGTTTATTTTTCTTGCAATAGAATTAAAATAGGCGTAAATTCATTTTATCACTAAAACTTATTATATGAGCCTGCTTCATCAAAATTCTATGTCGGGAAAAAATGTACCTAACTGGGTTTCTATTTTAAGGGTTGTTCTGGGGGTTTGCCTTATCTATAAAGGGATCGATTTCATCCAGCACAAAGAAGTGCTGGTGTCATACATTGAGCAATCAAAAGCCCTGAAAAATTTTGCCTGGTCTGTAAATTTTCTTCCCTGGATTCACATCATCGGTGGATTCATGATTTTGGTAGGCCTGTTCACCCGTTTAATGTCATTGATACAAATACCGATCCTTTTGGGGGCCGTGGTTTTTGTGAATCTGCAGGATGCTGCAAAAGTGGCTCAGTCGGATCTGCCGTTTTCTTTCCTCATGCTGGTTCTTGTAATCGTATTCTTCATTGAAGGAGGAGGGTATATGTCTCTTGATAATGCTGTCAGGAAACCGATCAACAACGGCAGCGGTGAGCAACTCGCAGATGCATAACCGAAATTGAAAATCTTTAATAAGAACGGGGACTGAGTTTTCAGTCCCTTTTCTTTTACACGTGCGGCGCTTTTACAGAAGATTTTATTGAAATTAAATTATGAGTATAATTTAATAATTCATTATTAATCAAATTGATGCAATTTAGATTGAAGTTATTTGATTAAGTTTTTAAAAACCTCTTCAAAAGTTAGGAAATGCGGTCTTGCTGATACTATATTTGCAGTACCGTATTTTTACTAAGCTTACCTCATTCTATAGAAATACCGACTTGTTTACACAGATCAGTCTCCAGTTACTATGAACACCGAACAAATACCCGCCGGGTATATCCGTATATGAATACGCGGCTTGTTTACTGATCTAGATATCTTTCCGGAATAGCCTGTCCATTCTTATTGTAATTCCATTTCCCTGGGATCAAAAATCTCTTGCTGTTAATCCATCGGCTTCAAGCCACCAATCCGCGGAAAACGCTTTACCCGATAGCGAACCTAAACCTGTTAGTATGAAAACATTTGTACAAAATGACACCAGGCCTGTAAAGGAAGTCTTAAGAAAGTTATTTGCCGGTAGCAGGAGTATATTACTCCTGTTCTGGCTCAGCATATTTTGTCTGGGATCCAATGCCCAAACAACCGTTACACTTACCGGTACCGGCACATTTACCGTTCCGGTAGGGGTAAGCAGTATTACTGTAGAGTGCTGGGGAGCCGGTGGCGCCGGTGGAAGCCGAACAACCAATGGAGTGGGTGGCGGCGGTGGAGGTGGAGCTTACTCATCAAAAGTGATTGCGGTTGCTCCGGGAGATCCTTTTTCTTATTCACAGGGAGTTGCTTCTGGCGATGACAGCTGGTTCGGATCAACAACAAATGTGATGGCCAAGGGTGGAGGCAATGTTGCATCGAATAGTGTAACCGGTGGAACCGGCGGAGCTGCCGCTCTCGGATTCGGAACAACAAAATTCAGCGGAGGTAATGGAAGGAATGGTAATACAACCGGTACTGATTATGGTGGCGGAGGCGGATCTTCGGCCGGTACAGCCAGTAATGGCGTTAATGCGACCAACCAGAATGGTGCAACGGCGCCGTTAGGTGGTGGCGATGGTGGAGATGGAAGATTCAGTACACAGGGAAACGGTATTGATGGAAATGCCCCCGGCGGCGGCGGTGGCGGTGCACTCAGAACGACGAGCGGAACAAGAACCGGTGGAGGTGGTGGTGCAGGACAGATAAAGGTTACATATACACAGCTTACTTATAAAAGCCAGATATTATCAATAAATACCGGTGCAGGCCCCTGGTGCCCGGGGGAAACCAGGAATGTTACCGTTACCATAAAGAATATCGGTACAGCTACCTGGACCGATGCAAACCCCGACATCAATGTAGGAGTTAAGTGGAATACCAATGGCGCCAGCTGGGCGGATTATTATGTAAGAACCAATACCGGAACGGTTGCTCCTGGTGCTACGCAAACATATACAATCCCGGTAACGGCTTCCAACAACCTGGGAGCCGGCTACACAACAACACTCAACCCGGGAACGAATAACCTCACATTCGACCTTGTTTACGAAGGGGTTTCCTGGTTTGCCAACAATGGCGGCGGCGTAGGTCCCGGTAATATAGTGTTTACCTCACCCGCCATCACGATCAGCAGTATACCAACCCTGGTATCAGCATCAGCAAACCCCAACCCGGTTTGCGAAGGTGGAACACTTAGTTTAACCGGAAGTGCATCTGGGGCATCATCATGGTCGTGGACCGGCCCGAATGGTTTTACTTCTTCACTGCAGAATCCATCGATAATCAATATGTCAAACGCCGAAGCAGGCGTATATTCTCTAACGGCAACCAATGCCTGTGGTTCTGCTTCTGTTGTAAATACAGCAAACGTACTGGTGAACCCAAGGCCTGTGGTGAGCGCCGGAACATCAGTATGTGCAGGATCAACCATGAATCTTTCACCGGCTTCCGGTGGTACATGGACAAGCAGTAACAATGCCATTGCTACTGTAACTAATGCCGGGGTTGTAACCGGCGTATCTGCAGGAACTGTGAGCTTTACATTTACCCAATCGGCAACAGGTTGCAGCAACAGCACTACAGCCGTTATAGTAAATGAAAGACCAACTGCAGTAATCACCAGCAGTAATACAAGTATCTGTAATAACGGAGGGTCGGCAACCATTACGGGAACAGTGAATGCAACCGGCAACTGGACGCTCACACTCAGCAATGGTGCAACTGCCACAGGTACAGGTAATGGAACTTTCAGCATAGTTGTGAGTCCTGTTATAACGACTGCATACAGCATATCTGCGCTTGCTGATGTAAACTGTAATTCTGTTCCGGCAGATCTTACCGGTTCAACACTGGTAACTGTAAATGAACCGGTGAATATTATCGATCAACCATTATCGCAAACGATCTGTTCAAGTTTCCCGGTAAGTTTTTCAGTAAATGCTTTTGGAACCGGCCTCACATACCAATGGTATTTTGGTGCAACAGCACTTTCAGATAACATCAATATTTCCGGTTCCAATACGGCCACATTAACGATCAACCAGGCTTCGCTTGCAGATGCAGGAGCTTATCATGTTGTGATCAATGGATTGGCACCTTGTTCCGCTGTTGTTTCGGATGATGCGGTACTTACGGTTAACGAGGATATTGTAATATCAGCGCAACCGGTTGCCAGCATCCAGTGTAATGGAGGAACGGCAACATTTACAGTACTTGCCACGGGAACAGATATTTCTTATCAATGGAGAAAAGGACTGGTGCCTTTATTTGATGGCGGAAGAATATCAGGAGCTACTACAGCCACGCTGACAATAACCAATGTTATTCCGGGTGATGCTGCCTCCAATTACAATGTTGTGATCAGCGGGGCAGGGGGTGTTTGTCCGCAAACCATTTCTGCAGATGCGGCTCTTGTTGTAAACCCGATACCCGATGCGAACGCCTCGCCGGTAAGCCAGATGGTTTGTTCAGGTAATAATATTACTTCAATTGCATTCAATGGTGCTGTACCATCAACAACATTCAACTGGACAAGAGATAATCCTGCTGTAACCGGAACGATCGGCAACAGCGGAAGCGGCAATATTTCAGGAACACTTATCAATAGCAGTATAAACCCGGTAACGGTTACATTCACAGTAACGCCAACGGCCAATGGCTGCCCGGGAAGTTCCATATCAACATCAGTGCTTGTGAACCCAACCCCGGATGTAGTGCCAACCCCGGCATCGCAATCCATTTGTTCAGGAGCAAGTATCACAACGATTGCATTAAGTTCGGCAGTAACGGGAACAACCTTTAGCTGGACAAGGAATAATCCTGCAGTAACGGGAACCATCGGTAACAGCGGAACAGGCAATATTTCGGGAACATTGATCAATAGCACAGCCAACCCCGTATTGGTTACATTCACCATTACGCCAATTGCCAATGGATGCCCGGGCATACCGGTACAGGTTACAGTTCTTGTTAATCCGCTGCCTGCAACAACAACTACGCCTGCAAGTCAGCAGGTTTGTAATGGAGGAAATATAACAACCATTGTACTTTCAAGCGCTACAAGCGGTGCCGCCTTTGATTGGGTAAGAGATAATCCCGCCATCACCGGAACGATCGGCAACAGCGGAAGCGGCAATATTTCAGGAACATTGATCAATGGTTCTGTAAATCCTGTAACCGTTACATTTACCGTTACAGCGAATGCCAATGGTTGCCCCGGCAATGCTGCTACAGCAACTATATTGGTTAACCCAACACCCGATGTTACAGCTACTCCATCCAGCCAAACCAGGTGTTCTGATGCGGCAATATCAACAATCGTATTATCCGGGAATACTCCGGGTACAGTATTTAGCTGGACCCGTGACAATACGCTGCAGGTTACCGGTATTGCAGCAAGTGGAAGCGGAAACATCAGTGGAACCCTGCACAACAATAGCAATACAGCGATCACGGTAACTTTTACAATCACGCCGCTGATCAATGGTTGCCCGGGAGCGCCTGTACAGGCCACAGTGCTGGTAGAACCTACACCATCAGTGCTGGCATTACCTGCATCGCAGGGAGTTTGTTATGGAAATAATATTACACAGATCACCCTTTCGAACCCGAACAACGTAGCAAGCACATCCATCAGCTGGACAAGAGATAATCCTGCTGGCCTTACTACTGCCATACCTTTATCCGGTAGTGGTAATATTAACGGCGCTATGACGAATACAACAGCTTCGCCGATAACGGTAACTTTTACCATTACAGCTTCAGCGCCGAACACCTGCAGCAGTACAACAACTTCAACCGTTGTTTTGTATCCACAACAGGTAGCCCCGATCGTAAGTTCTTCACAAGTGATCTGTAATAGTGCTATACCAACACCACTTACAGCAACAGCTGCAACAGGAGGCAACGGAACATACACTTATCAATGGCAGCAGGGGACCTCCGCTACAGGGCCGT
>JAFDXA010000441.1 GCA_018268185.1 Bacteroidota bacterium | reverse complement strand
TTGATTACGAAGAAATTAAATAAGCCCTACCATTTCCGTTCACCATATTCCAGGTTTTCAATTCTTGCATCCGGCAAAAGCTGGTGTACATGAAGGCCTAAAGAGCGGGCTGTTGTAATATTTGGCTCAAGATCGTCGATGAACAGGGTTTCTTCTGCACTTATGCCAGCATCCTGCAATACATATTCAAATATTTCACTCCCGGGTTTTCGCATGCCGGACAAGTGAGAGTAATAAGCCTTTTCAAAAAGCTGATCCAAAGACTCCAGGCCGGTTTGGGCTTTAAAAATATCATCGATAGCCCTTTTGTGTATGCTATTGGTATTACTCAACAGAAAAATCCGGTAATCGTTCTTCAGGTTATCCAGGAAATCCAGGCTTTCTTTCCGGAAAGACAGGAGCATAGCGTTCCAGGCTTCCGTTAGCTGTTCTGTTGTTAGTAAATGTGGTGCTTCACGGTGCATATATTCATAGAATGCCTGTTCGGAAATTTTCCCGGTTTCCAGGTCGTCAAACGTATTGTTTACTTTTAAGGCAGAATACATTTCATCGAACCGTGAAAAACCAAGTTTTTTAAAGGCATTGATCGTTTCCTGGTAATCGATATTCAAAATCACTCCTCCAAGATCGAATATGATATTTTTAATGCGGCCCATAGATCGTAGTTGATGTCAAAATTAATATTGCACCAGTACATAAAAAAAGCCCGGTGTAATCTTGTATACACCGGGCGAAGAAAAATAATATTCCTCTAAGCTTTTGTTTTCTTTTGCAGCAGCAACCTGAAACCAAGATATAGTTGAGAATTATAGTTATTTAAGTTTGTGTACGCATTAAACTGAGACTGTGTTTCATCAATAGGAGTGGTTCCGTTTGAAGTTCTTTTGTATTTCGAATAACCAAGTCCAACGATATTATTAAACCCTGCCTCAAGTTGTAGTTTTTTGGTTAGCCCATAAGATATTCCCGGTGTTAAGCCTGCATTTACTCCCCAACTCGTAGAAGTATATTTTGTTGCACTACCCGAGGCTGTTGAAACATCCTTAGTGTTATTTCCCCCCAGGTCGGCTTCAAGAAAAATTGAGAAATTATGTTTCAATGGCTTGTAATACCTTCCAAAAACACCATAGCTGAAGCTGTTTCGCTTCAACGTGTCAACGTAGCCGGAAACATTGTTTGTAAAACGCCCTTTTGAATACCCATAGCCCGCATTTATTCCTAGGAAAAGGTTCTCTTTTACAGCGAACCCAATTGAGGGCATTATATTAAACCCGGCAGACCTTGATCTCCCTCCTGCCGATTCACTGTTGCTGATGGTGACACCTGCATTACCCCCGGGAAGAACGGAGCCTTTTGGAAAAGCATTTTGCGCATCAGCGCCGAAAGAAAAAACAGAAACAAGAACGATGAGTGTAAATAATGATTTCATAATATATAGTTTAAGTGATAAATGAATTTCAAATATCACTATCAACTAAACACTATGCACAGCCGCTGTTTCTGTTTAACGCAAATTTGGATTGCTGTTAATGAAGTGCTTTTTTCGTAGTTGCTGTTTATATTTTGTTAACGATGTTTGGAAAACAGCCAGGAAAGCAATTCCGGTTCAGCCAATGCTGCGTCCCAACTGTTGTGATTGGCTTCGGGATATAGTACAAACCTGATGCTCGCTCCCTCTTTTCTCAAGGCTCCGAACATTGCCTGTGAATAGGAGGGATACACCACGTCATCTTTGGCTCCATGAAATATCCACCAGGCCACCCGCTTAATTGAAGCCGCTGTGGCAGGATTCGCTCCTCCGGCGATCGGGAAAGCTGCAGCAAAAAGATTAGGGTTTCTCCTTACAATTTCGAATGTACCCATACCTCCCATGGACAAACCACCAACATAAACCTGTTCTTTATTGGCGGGGTATGCTTCCAGTACATATTTAACAAGTTGCTGAAGCATGCGCATATCTTTTGTTGGTTCTCCATCTGCTAAAAAGGTAAATCCTTCTTTTTTTGTTTCATCATACGTTCTCCAGGCATTGCTCCAGTAGCCATCGGAAGAGCACTGCGGGAAAACCACAATAGCAGCATAATTTTTTCTTACTTCCGGCTTCAGGAACAACTGACCGGCATATTTGAGCTGTGATTCGTTATTACTGCCACGTTCTCCTCTGCCATGAAGAAAAAAGACCACGGGATATGTTTTGGATGCATCCAGGTTCTGCGGCAGCAATATCCTGTAAGGCATTGTATCTGCTCCCTGAACCAGCCAGCGTTTCTGGTATTGAGAAAAATCCTGTGCTTTAACGGCAATGCCTGTTGTTACAAGTATAATAAAGGCAACAAAAAATCTTTTCATTTTTATTTCATTTAACATGATTATGCAATTTAATTTCATGTTCAATACGCTTCATAAAATTATTTCAGTAAGCGAAAAGATACTTCCTTGACATTTTCGCTGTTTGTTCCGATGAATAATTTAAAATCCCCGGACTCAGAAATGTACTGAAGATCGTTGTTATAAAATTTAAGATCGTCTTCGCTGATAATAAAGCTGACCGTTTTTGTTTCTCCTTTTTTCAAAAAAATTTTCTGAAAGCCTTTCAATTCTTTTACTGGCCTTACGACACTGGAAACCATATCCCGGATATAGAGCTGCACTGTTTCTTCTCCATCATAATTTCCCGTATTGGTTATACTGATCTTTGCTTCTATTTTACCTTTCGTATTCATCGTTTTGTTATCAAGCACAATATCTCCGTAGGTAAATGCTGTATAACTGAGCCCGTAGCCAAACGGAAATTTGGGGCTGTTATAAAGATCTATATAGCTCGACACATAATTCATGTCTGTTTCATTGGCAGCAGGCCGGCCGGTGTTCTGATGATTGTAATATACCGGGATCTGGCCTTCCGTTCTTGGGAAACTCATGGTAATTTTTCCTGAAGGGTTGTAATCGCCAAACAACACATCGCCTATTGCATTGCCTGCCTCTGTGCCGAGCCACCACGTATAGAGGATCGAAGGAATGTTGTCTGCTACCCAGTTAAAAACAAGTGGCCTCCCGGCATTGATCATTACTATAACCGGTTTGCCTGTTGCATGAATTGCCTTGATCAAGGCTTCCTGTATGCCGGGCAGGCGTATGCTGCTCCGGCTTTTTGCTTCACCACTCATATCCCTTGCTTCACCTACACTCATGATCACCACATCTGCCTGGCGAGCAACTTCAACGGCTTCTGCAAAACCTGATGAATCTGTATCATTGATATTACAGCCCTTTGCATAAAGCAACTTGGTATCGATGCTTACTTTGTTTTTTATTCCCTCCCATTGCGTAACGATGGTTGATGAATCATCTGGCCACTCCATGCTCCAAAAACCCAGGTTGTCTCTTACCGATTTTACAAATGGCCCGATAACAGCAATCGTTTTTGTTTGTTTTGATAAGGGAAGCAGGTTATTTTCATTCTTCAGCAGTACAATGCTTTTTTCTGACAACTCTCTTGCAGCCTTTCTGTGGGCCGGGTTGTTTTTTTGTGATTGTTCTCTTTGTTCATTACAGAACCTGTAGGGATCATCAAATAAACCAAGTTCAAATTTTTTGGTGAGTACGCGTTTCACTGCTTCATCAACAACACTCATCTTTACTTTACCTTCTTTTACGAGTTGTACCAGGTTATTTTTATAACAACGGCTCTCCATGTCAATATCACAACCTGCAATTGCTGCTTTCATAGCTGCGTCTTTCTCGTCTGCCGCAAAACCATGCTTTATCATCTCCCCTACAGAACCCCAATCGCTCACAACAACGCCTTTGAAATTCCATTTTCCTTTCAAAATGGTTCTTAGTATATAATTATTTCCTGTTGCAGGAATTCCATTGATGTCGTTAAAGGAATTCATCAACGATGCGGCGCCAGCATCAACTGCTGCTTTGAAAGGTGGCAGATAGTATTCCCAAAGCGTTCTGTAACTCATGTCAACAGCATTGTAATCACGACCACCAATGGCTGCACCATAAGCTGCAAAATGTTTTACGCAGGCCATAACAGCATCTGTATTACCAAGGCCTTTTCCCTGGAATCCCCTTACCCTTGCTGCTGCGATTTTAGATCCGAGGTATGGATCTTCCCCCGCTCCTTCCATCACACGACCCCAACGAGGATCGCGTGCCAGGTCAACCATGGGTGCGAAAGCCCAGTGTATGCCACTTGCGGATGCCTCTGTTGCAGCAATACGTTCTGCCTGTTCTATCGCAGGTATGTCCCAGCTTGCTGCCTGCGCCAATGGAATCGGGAATGTTGTTTTGAACCCATGAATCACATCCTGACCAAAAAGCATCGGTATTTTTAATCTTGATTGCATGGCCATACGCTGAATGTCCCTGGTATGTTCTACACCTACTACAT
The DNA here is from genome assembly GCA_018268185.1 of Bacteroidota bacterium. Lineage (GTDB taxonomy): Bacteria > Bacteroidota > Bacteroidia > Chitinophagales > Chitinophagaceae > Ferruginibacter. The sequence goes on along the minus strand of JAFDXA010000441.1, from coordinate 810 downwards.
TAAGCATGGAACCAAGCTGACCTTTCCGTATCTGTGTTTGCTTCTCTCCATCTTCCGTTATTGGGCCCGTATGATTCCAGTCGCCGCTATATTGATTCAACTGCCCGACTTTCTCTTCAAGTGTCATCAGTTTTATAACAGAATCCACTTTCTGCTCAATTGTTCTTTTCTGAGCTGCCGCTAAAAAAAACTGTGCCGTACTCATTGCGAGCAGGCACAGATGCTTGGGTTTTATAGTGATCATTAAACAAAAAATTTATTCAAGCGTAATATTATTTTACCCAGTTTATTTTTCCTTTCTTAACATCATTTGAATTGGTTCCGATCATGATCTCAAATTCACCGGGTTCCCAATCGTATTTAAGATCTCCATTGTAGAACTTCAGGTCTTCCGGTGTGATCTTAAAGCTGACTGTTTTCGTTTCGCCTGCATTCAGTTCAATTTTCTGAAACCCTTTTAATTCTTTTACCGGCCTTGTTACTGAACCAACCAGGTCGCGGATGTAAAGCTGCACAACTTCTTTTCCTTTCACAGCGCCGCTGTTGGTTATTGTTACAGATGCTGTGAGTGTTTGATTACCTTTTAGAGAAGCACTGCTCAATGTGATATCACTGTAAGTGAATTTTGTATAACTCAGGCCATAACCAAATGGATATAAAGGATCGTTGGAAACATCAAGATAATTGGAACGGAATTTTTCAAACCACTTTCCTTCACCCAGCGGGCGGCCTGTGTTTTTATGTGCATAGTAAAGTGGTTCCTGTCCTACGTTCTGCGGAAAACTGGTTGTGAGTTTTCCTGATGGGTTC
>JAFDXA010000440.1 GCA_018268185.1 Bacteroidota bacterium | reverse complement strand
TCCTGTAACATGAGATAAGAGAGTGCCGCATAGCCGCAGAAATTGGTTCCCCTTCCTGCATATATACCGGTGGGTTTGCGCACATTTATTTCCAGGTTTTCCAGCAGGGCATTGGGTTTTACATTGGGCCAGTATTTACTGGCTTCCAGTTCTTTTATCGAATGGATAAAATCTGAAGCTTCTGCCTGCGTAGAAGTTGGGGAGCCGATGGGTGTTATGCTTATATAGCCTGCAAAAGCGTCCCCATTAATGGTGAGCAACAGGATGCAGCTCAGTAGTTTAAGGGTAGCGTTATGCAGTATCAGTTTCAACGGTTTGTTTTTTTAAAGATAATCAAAATTGCAACGAAGGAAATTTCTGTTTAACCTGATTAAAAAGGTATGCCAAAAGTTACATAGGATTGTAGCTGTTTACTCTGGTCTGAATACATGGCACTTAATTCAAGTGGACCGATCGGGCTCTTGTAAGCAAATGTTAGCGAGTAGCCACTCAACCATGATGCATTGGAAGTTGCATTCTTTTTTGTGGCAAAATCTTTTACCAGGCCATTGGCCCGGCCGATTATATATATATTATTTGCAGGAGAGTACCGCAATCCCAACTGGAACGCTGCAACTGCCGCACTGTTCAATGAGGCTTCCTGCAACCCTGCGAACCTTACCTGGTTTCGGAATTTTCCATTGATACCACCGATACTAAAATTGTGGAGGGTATTGGGTACATCTGTAAAATTTATGCCGCATTGTGTTTCGGTGAACAAAGTAAATCTAGTTCCCAATGATGTAAACGTAGCCGCATCTATTACAAGCCTCAGGTAATTGTCTGTATGAAAGCTGCTGTTTACAGGCTGACCGTTTTGTGTAGTTTTGATATTGTTCACCTGGTTGTATACAAGCGCCAGTTCAGTTCCGAGTTTTATCCCTTTCGTAGGATAAAAGGTTTGGTTAAGTGTGTTGTAATTAAGAAATGCATAACTTTTTATAGAAGAGAAATTGCCCTTCTGATCCAGCAGTGATGGTATGGAGGGGTTCAGTGTAATGTACTCAATGGCAGTTCCGGCGCCTGCTGCTATTTTATTACTGCCGCTGTTTTGAATATTCAGGGAACTTCTGTAGTAAGTCTGTTTGTAAGATCCGTCTTTCTTATAATTATTATATGTGTTGATCGAAAGCCTGTCGATATGAAACGATGGAACCACGGCGACGCTTTTGGTGCGACCAAGATATTGTAAGTGTTCCAGTTCAAGTTGGAATGATTCACCAAGCGCCACCGATACCATGCTTCTTGAATTGGGTATGAAGAGGTCTCTTCCTGTAAGGTTGAGGTTCACATTGATTCCCCTGAAGATGGAATAATAAAGACCCGCCTTCAGAAATGTACCCGGGTTTTCTTTTGCGTTAAAGACAATTGATGCCGTATCTCCATTCCGGGGAATAAGTGAGTAAGTAATGCTCTTGTAATAGCGTGATCCATAGGCCCGGCCAATGGCTTTACTGATATCGGTTGCTGTATAATATTTGTGATCATCGAAATTCATCAGGTGCACGAAGAAGGGAATCGTGGTCTTTTTCAAACCCGTTACATAATAGGCATCTATGAATATTTTTCTAACGGTTTCGCTGCGTGAGTGACCTGTTGCCCCGGGATCTATCAGCCGGATACTGTCGGCCAGTTTTTTAAATACCGGGTAATACCTGCTGGCTGTATCGTCGCCGGCCTTCATGATCTCTTTGCTGTTGTTGAAACTACCCATGTTGTACTTAAGAAGGGGCATGTGAATGTATGTGTTGAGTAATGGAACTTCTTCCCTGAAATCACCAGCCTCTTTGAAGAAAGCCATCTGCATGATAACATCAACAGGATTGCTGATGCGGTCTTTGGAAGAAAGTCCACCGCTTACATTGCTGCCAATGGCAATATCAGCTCCCATCTGCTTCACATTTTTGACAGGAAAATTTCTTACCAGTCCACCATCCACCAACCTTTTATCTCCAATGGTTACCGGTGTGAAAATAGAAGGAATGGCCATACTGGCTTTAACTGCATTTACAATATTGCCGCTGTCAAGCACTACAAGATCGCCGGTTTCAAGATTGGTAGCCATGCATTGGAATGGTATGGGAAGCTTTGAAAAAGAAGTTGCTTTGTAAACATTGAAAAACAATTCCTGGAACCTGATGTTCAGCTCCTGTCCTTCTATAACACCGGTTGGCAACTTGATCCTGTTGTTTGAAAATGGGAGTTCGAGTGCAAAACGGGCGTACTGTGATTTTTCTTCCATGGAAAGTGAGCGAAGGGGTATCTGGTTCGAGAGTAATACATCCCAATCAAGTTTCTGGCACAACTGTTCTATTTCTTTTCCGGAATAGCCTACAGCATACAAGGCGCCGATAATGGCTCCCATACTGGTGCCGGTGATGTAATCAATTTTCAAACCGGCACTGTCTATTGCTTTCAGAATACCGATATGTGCCAGCCCTTTGGCGCCACCTCCACTCAACGTGAGCCCAACCCTGGGGCGTGTTCCTTCTTGTTGTGCAAATGCCCCCATGGAGGAGGCCAGGCAGATAAATAAGATCCAGAATGATTTCATCCGAAGGGGTATTGATTGTGGCGTTGTTTCGTACTATCGGCAAACTTAAAATAAAACATCGTATAAAGCCTATGGTTGTGAAGACTGTAAAATAATTATAGATTTATTTAACAGCAGGAAACGGCTGTAATCAGTATTTTCATGCGATGACAGACATCATACTGGCGATCATATTTATTATTACCGTTCTGGTGTTGATCCTTATTTTATTCTTACGGAACAGGAAGCCTGCAGAAACGCTTACTGTGTTGAATCCAGTATATACAGATCTGCTTGAAAAAAACATTCCCTTTTACAATGACCTTGTCC
>JAFDXA010000043.1 GCA_018268185.1 Bacteroidota bacterium | reverse complement strand
AGGCTGCTGTATGAATGCAATCCCTTTGCCTTTATTGTTGAAAAGGCAGGAGGCAAAGCTACCAATGGTGATATCCGCATACTGGATGTTCCGCCTACAGAACTGCACCAGCGAACGCCATTGTTTATCGGCAGCAAGCTGATGATGGAAGAACTGGAGAGTTATACGCATGCAGCTCAATAAAATTTCAGCCGGAAGGATTTCAGGATTGAATATGCTTTAATTTTGATGGAACCGGAATTGATTCCGGGAAAAGCATCAACCTGGATCATTATGTCTAAGACTATCATCTCTGTAAAAAACCTGGTAAAGAATTACGGAAGCTTTAATGCCGTAAAAGGAATTTCATTTGAAGTTTACGAAGGCGAGATATTTGGTTTGCTGGGCCCCAATGGCGCCGGTAAATCAACCACGCTTGAGATCATGGAAACGCTCAGGAGCAAAACAAGCGGCGAGATCATGATTGATGGCTTTAACCTCGATAAGCATCCTGAAGATATCAAAAGGATCATTGGGGTTCAATTGCAGACTTCGGGCTTTTACCCCGGTCTGAACCTGGTAGAATTGATCAATCTTTTTGGCGGACTGTATAACCAGCCAGTAAACCCCATGGAACTGCTCAGGAAAGTGAACCTGGAGGACAAGGCAAAGAACAAGACCAAGGAGCTGAGCGGCGGTCAGAAACAAAGATTTTCCATAGCCACTACCTTAATAAACCGACCCAGGATCATCTTCCTGGATGAACCCACTACCGGGCTGGATCCACAGGCAAGAAGAAATCTCTGGGATCTTATCCGTGAGATCAGGGCAAACGGAACCACCGTTATCATAACCACCCATTACATGGACGAGGCTGAACAGTTGTGCAACAGGATCGCAATCATGGATGAGGGAAAGATCATAAAACTGGATTCGCCTGATAGAATGATCGATGAACTCGTGGCCGGGGGCTTCGAAAGACCCAAACAGGTGAAAGCTGCCAACCTCGAAGACGTTTTTATACATTTAACAGGCAGGGAGATGAGGGAAGAGTAAAGTTCCTTTTATTTGCATTTCAATTTTAAATCAAATAATAATTTAATGAAGAATTTATCTATGGGCTTAGCCCTGGCGGTATTGTGTAGTTCAACTGCAACAGCACAAAATAACAAGCCCAAATCCGGATCTTCAAAAGCTACCCAGCCGGCTCAAAAGGTTGTAATGAAAAACCTCAATGACAGTTTTAGTTATGCCGCAGGGGTAAGCATTGCTTCAAACATGAAAGAGCAAGGGATAAAAAATATAAATACAGCACTGGTTGCCAAAGCGATGAGCGATGTATTTAACAATAAACCTCAAGCTATGGATGGAGCTTCCGCCAATGCTTGTCTGCAAAAGCAACTGAACGTTTACAACGAAGAAAAAGCCATTGAGGATAAAAAGAAAGCTTCAGTTGAACTGTCAAAAGGAAGGGTGTTTCTTGCTCAGAATAAAACAAAGGCAGGGGTTACTACTTTGCCAAGCGGCTTGCAATATGAAGTAGTTACAGCCGGCGATGCCAATGGTGAAAAACCAACCCTGAGTGATACTGTGGTTGTACATTATACCGGGAAGCTGATCGATGGAACTGAATTCGATAGCTCTGAAAAAAATGGCGGCCCTGTTAGTTTTATGCTGACACAGGTGATTAAAGGCTGGACTGAAATCCTCCAACTCATGCCCAAAGGCGCTCATTGGAAGGTTTATATTCCCAATGAACTGGCATACGGTGAAAGGGATATGGGGCCCGTAATTAAAGGCGGTGCAGCCCTGGTTTTTGATATTACATTGGTGGATATTAAGAAGCCCGCTTCCAAATAATGACAGAAGATTTAAGATATCCGATCGGTAAATATATTGAGCAGCCATTCTCAGAAGAGATTCTGCAGGAATGGCTGCTTGATATTGAAACCTTGCCCCGGCAGATCGAATATGCTGTGGTTAATCTTGATGAAGCCCAGTTGGATACTCCTTACCGGGAGGGAGGCTGGACTGTAAAACAGCTTGTTCATCATGTGGCGGATAGTCACATGAATGCCTATATAAGATTTAAGCTTGGGCTTACGGAAGATAATCCAATGGTAAAAGCTTATGATGAAAATGAATGGGCTAAAATGGCTGACACAGAGATTGTTCCGATAAATGTTTCAATAACTTTGTTATATGCATTGCATCGCCGATGGAGCACTGTTTTAAGCAGTATCCAGGGAGATCAGTGGAACAGGAAAGTGTATCATTCGGAACACAAAAGGGAAATGACCTTGTGGTTCCTGCTCGGTATGTATGCCTGGCATAGCCGCCATCATACAGCTCATATTACCCGGCTTCGCGACAGGATGAACTGGTGGTAATATGGCTGGATTTGTAAACGATCAATTTTTATAGAAGTGTCAGATTTCAAAAAGTTATCCTCAGAGTATATTTCCCGTCATAAATATTTTTCGGCCCGCAGAGACAGTTACGAAACTGCCGATGGGAAAACCGTGGATCCTTATTTCGTAGTGGAATTACCTACCAGCGCAGCGGCTGTTGCCATTACTGAAGACGGGCAGATGATACTGGTGAAGCAGTATCGTTATGCAGTAGATGAAGAATTGCTGGAAATACCCGGTGGCTTTATTGATCCCGGTGAATTGCCCATGCAGGCGATCGAAAGGGAATTGCTGGAAGAAACCGGCTACTCATTTTCATCTGTACATTACCTGGCCAATACGACTGCAAATCCGGGGCTTCTTAATAATTATACGCACCTTTTCCTGGCGCTTGGCGGTAAAAAAATAGCTGATCAGTCGCTTGATCACAATGAAGAAATTGAAGTAATCCTTAAGCCGGTGGAGGAAGTCAGGATTATGCTTGATCAAAATGAGATCAAGCAAAGCATGCATGCCTTGTGTCTCTTTTATGCATTCAGATTTATTGATGTGAATGAAATTTTATTTTAAATCAACTTGCTGATAAACAATCCTTAATTAAGTACTGCTGAAATTTTAATTTCAGTAATATTCTATTCGGATTAACCAGTTAATTCCAGCTCAGCGATCACGAAAAAACTCCCGCAAACAACAATCACATCGCCGGGCCCGGCATTTCTTTTGGCTGCTTCCAGGGCAACATTTACATTTTCGTAACCGATTCCGGTCAGCTTATTTTCCAAAGCCAGCTCTTCCAGTTTTTCATGGGGCATGGCCCGGGGAATATGGGCATTGGTAAAATAGAAGGATGCTTCCCGGGGGAAAAGAGGCAAAACCTTGCTTACATCTTTATCATTCACGAAACCGATAACAAAGTGGTAGCCGGATTCCGGGTAATCGTTTTTCAGTTGCCGAACGATTTCTTTGATCCCGTCTTCATTATGCCCAACATCCAGGATCACAGTAGGGTTGTTTTGAACGATATCCCACCTGCCGGCAATACCGGTCAGTTTTTTCACCCGTTCCAGCGCTTGCCTGATGGTTTCATGGGAAACATTAAAGCCATTTTCGTTCAGAACTTCTATGGAAGCAAGAACAGTGCACAGGTTTCTCGACTGGTAAAGTCCGACTAAGTCAAGTTTATAGTTTTCTGTTTCGCCGGAATTGTGATACTTGACGGTGCAATTAAGAAACCTGCCTTCCGGGGAGGGATTGGTTACTTTAAGTTTTTCGGCAGCCAGGCAAACCGGTGCGTTTTGTGCTGAAGCTTTGTCAAGAAAAACCGGCAAGGTTTCAGGATTTTTTTCCCCGATAACAACGGGAATACCTTTCTTGATGATACCCGCTTTTTCGCCGGCGATCTCGGTGAGCGTATTGCCCAGCATATTCATGTGGTCGTACCCGATGTTTGTGAGCACTGATAAAACAGGGCTGATCACATTGGTGCTGTCGAGCCTGCCCCCAAGCCCGGTTTCTATCACGGCAATATCCACCTGTTCGGCAGCAAAATAATCAAAGGCCATGGCAACGGTGAGTTCGAAGAAAGAAGGTTTTATATCGTCTGCAACGGCTTTTGTTTTCTGTACAAAATCTACCACAAAATTTTTGCTGATCATCTCCCCGTTGATACGTATCCTTTCCCTGAAATCTTTTATGTGTGGGGATGTATAAAGCCCGGTTTTGTAACCCGCCTGCTGAAGAATGGCTGCCAGCATGTGGCTGGTGCTTCCTTTGCCATTGGTGCCGGCGATATGAATGGTTTTGAATTTTTGATGAGGATCTCCCAAGAATGAACACAAGGCAAGGGTATTGGTAAGATCTTTTTTGTAAGCAGCGCTGCCTATCCGGCTGAACATCGGTAGCTGCTGGTACAGGTACGCTAGCGTTTCTTCGTAATTCATCGGCACAAATATAGCCGAACAAAAAAACCGGTAACAAAAAATGTTACCGGTTCATTATAGATCATGGGTTTTTAATTCTCGCTGAAATTGAATACAACCGTAACGGTTGATTCGTTGTCGGATTTATCAAAGGAAATATTGCTCAGGTACCGGGTTATTGCAGCTTCATATCTTGAATCCCGGGTGGTAGATCCTTTTCCGAATCCTAAGAATCTTCCTTGTCCGGAAGGAGAAACTTTTACTAATGCATTGATGGTAGCCTTAGGTAGATCCCCGGTAAAGGAATAATATTTAATAATTTTCCGGTTCCCGATCACTTTGGGGCCGCCAATCTTTCCGCCAGGGTTGTTGCCATAAGAATCTTTATTACCATTCGGATCACCTGCATCTCCTTTGCCCCCGGGTGTATTACCCTGGTAGCGATAACCATTATCTTCGGTTGGATTGTTACCCCCGGTTTTTGCTGTACCCCCCGGCATGGTAATTTTTGGTTTGGCCGGTTTGGGAGGAGCTGGTGGCGTTGGTGTAACGGCTGTTTCTGTTTTTACTTTCGGAACTTTCTTTTCCACTTTAGCAACAGGTGCTGCATCTTCCTGGGCATTGTCATCAGTTTCCACTTTTTCAGCAACCGCTTCTTTAGGGGCGGACTGTTTGGGTTGCGGTGCCGATTCTTCTGAACGTTCCCCTTTTATAAGCGGCTGCTCTTCCCCGAAGCCATCTTCATTGTTTCCAAGATTTACTTCTATCAGGTCCTGAACAACGGGTTCACTCGGTGGCAAAACATGCCAGGTGATAAATATAAAAAGCAAAAGGAGGATTACGCAGATGCCCGTGGTGTAAAAAAAAGCCTTTTTGTTTTTCGTGGCTTCAAACTCCTGTTCTATGTTCAGATTCAGTGCCATATTGGAACTTTGGATAAGGTAAAGTTATTCATTTGCCTGCTTTATAGACGGCCATGTAAAATAAATTACATAATCTCATGAGAATTTTAACAAAATGTTCGTCGGTCAGATGATCCGTTTCAGAATTGAATACGGTATCAATCTCAGCAATTTCGCAATAAGCCACCATCGTTTTGTAACATAAGCTCTTGCTTTTTTCGCCCGGATGGCATCGTAGATCTGCCGGGCTGCTTTTTCAACAGGGGCTACCCAGAACTGACCGTGCCCCTTGGCCATTTTTGTTTTTACAAATCCCGGCTGAACATCTGTTATGGCTATATCAAGTTTATCGCGGAATGT
>JAFDXA010000439.1 GCA_018268185.1 Bacteroidota bacterium | reverse complement strand
GGCCGATATCAAAGACAGCGGCAGCTTCATGCCCGGACATGGTGGTTTTTTAGATCGTTTTGATTCTTTGCTGGTGGCCACCCCCTTTGTATGGCTCTACCTGAAATTATTCCTGTAAAGGCTGGCAAATCTGCTGCTAGTTTGTACCTTCGCGTTTCAAAATTTTAAAATGACTTTACACCGGGAGGGATATAAATCAATTGCAATTGCGGCATTGTTGTTCGGGGCTTTGAACCTTTCCCTGTTCTGGTTCCTCGGCGCATCCATGATGTGGCTTTGTACCCTGGTGCTGGTTATCAGCCTCGTGCTGCTGTTGCTGGTGATTTCTTTTTTCAGGATTCCTTCACGTAAACTCACCATCAGCAACAACCAGATCATTGCTCCCGCTGATGGTAAAGTAGTGGTAATAGAAGAAACCGTTGATCCCGAGTATTTTAAGGATAAGAGATTGCAGGTATCTATTTTCATGAGCCCGCTCAACGTACATGTGAACAGGAACCCTTTGAGCGGTGATGTGGTGTATAATCAATACCACAAAGGCAAATACCTGGTGGCCTGGCATCCTAAATCATCCACCGAAAATGAAAGGCATTCTGTGGTGATCCGGAAAGGCAATACCGAGGTTTTGGTAAAGCAGATCGCAGGAGCTTTGGCCAAGCGTATCGTGAACTACCTCGAAGTGGGGCAGAAAGTGGAGCAGGGCAATGAACTTGGTTTTATCAAATTCGGCAGCAGGGTGGACCTGCTTTTACCCATCGGTACTAAAGTAAATGTATCCATGAACCAGAACGTACAGGGCGGGGTAACCGTAATTGCTACCCTGTAAACTTTAACGGATCCGGCTGGATTTTTCGGATAATAAGCTATACTTTTATAACACCTAATAAATAATCAAGTATGAAAAAAGTATTAATGTTGGCTACGGCGGCTATGTTGTTTACAGGAGCTGCTTTTGCAGATGGCGGAAAAAAGAAATGCTGCTCTAAAAAAGGATGCTGCTCTAAAGGCGCTAAATGCAGTAAAGCCGGAAAATGCAGTAAAAGTCATTCTAAGACCTGCAAAATGTAATTGGCTTGCCGAAAAGATCTTGAGCCTCCCGATTGGGGGGCTTTTTTATTGGCCGATATCAAAAAATTATTCATTGTAATTCAATCCACCCCGTCAAAATATACTACTGGTATTTTTCAGATACGAATAAATAAATGATAATGGCCGATACGCTACTGAACTATATTAAACTCAATCGCCGAAAGCAGGTAAGCATAATTACCTGTTGAGGAAGCGGAAGGAATATAAGTAGCAAAATAAATAGAATAAGTTCCTGATGGCAGCCAGATGGGAAAACTATTGGTGATGTTGGTCGACACTTTGGAGAGCGGTGTACTATTCAGGAATAAAAGGTAGTTGCCTGCAATAAAATTGATGCTTTCAATCTTCAGTACCTTATCGGCAGGTACCGTGAATGTGCGGTAGAGGATGGTATCTGCACAGCCGGAAGAGCAATTGGATACAGAATCAGCCTGGAGCGTTATAACACGGTTGAACTGTAAATTATTCTGCGACTTTGCCACGCAGTAACCGGTAAGCAGTAAACAGATCAGGATCAGTTTTTTCATAATGCAGTATTTAAAAACCTTTTGTTGTATATAATAATGTACGTTGCCTGTCTGTAGCAACAGTTGTAACCAGCAGCAGCCAGCCTGCCCCGCTGTAATAATAAAAACCTTCATCACCGTCGGTCTGGTAAACGAGCAATCCTGTAGCCGGGTTGGCTATGGCATTTTTTTGTACTGCCGTCATTCTCGGAACCAGCAATCCTTTGGTAGAACTGCTCACATCAAGCATAGCCGTTGTATCCGGTGCAGCGCCAGTACTGCTAATGCTAACAGATTGCGAAAAGCCCCCCACCGAAAAGAGGAAAGAACTTAGCAGCAATACTATTTTCAAATAACCTTTTGTCATTGAAAAAAATTTAGGTGGCAAGATACAGAAAGGAATTATAAATATCGAACGAGGGGAATTATGAATGATGAATGTTGAATTAAAGCAAAAACAAAATTTCCAAATTGATTCATTTCCAAATTTTCAAATTCTCACATTCCCACATCATCTTAAACAATATCGAACAAGGAATGATGAATTAAGAAGGAAAGGCAGATAGTAAAATGAATTGGCCATTTCCACATTTTCAAATTTTCACATTTCCACATCTTGATAAATATCGAACAAGGAACAAGGAATGATGAATTAAGAAGTAAGGCAGATCGCAAAATGAATTGGCCCATTTTCACATTTCCAAATTATCAAATTATCAAACAAATTTTGAATTACTACTCCTCAGTTATGCTACGCAGCATCAGTTGAAATTCTCAGAAAGAGTATATGCTTAGAAAATTCATTTGAAAATGGTTTACCTGTATTCCACATTTTTTCTTGATAAAAAAGTGGAGCAAAAAATCAAGGCTGCATAAAAAAGCCTAAAAATCAGGTTTACAGGCTAAAGGAAAACAAGTTCCAACTTATGAATAAAAACAAGCAGCTGTGCGACTTACAAGCTAAGAATAATGCCCAACCAGGGATCATCTGTTTTCCTTCTTAACGCCTTCCAACCTGATTTTCTTAACGCCTTTTTTATGAGGCCGAAGAGAAATTCCGGATAACAATAATCAAAAGCAAAGGAGCAAAGACTGATTGATTCGTTTTAATCTTTTCACATTATCAAATCATCAAATAAATATCAAGCAATGACCAGGGAATTATGAATGATGAATTTTAAATGTTGAATTAAAGGCGAAATAAAATTTCCAAATTGATTCATTTCCAAATTTTCACATTTCCACATCTTAATAAATATCGAACAGGGAACAAGGAGTTTTGAATTAAGAAGTAAATGCCACGGAGGCACGAAGGCACGGACATTCTCAAATTTCCAAATTCTCACATTCTCACATCTTCACATCCTCAATATCGAACAAGGAACAAGGAATCATGAATTAAGAAGGAAAAGCCACTTGAAAAGGAATTGGCTCATTTCCAAATTATCAAATTATTTCATTCCCAAACATGCCCAAACTAGCCCAAACAGGGAAAGCAGGTTTTTGAGTGCCTTTATGTTTGTGTTGTGAAAGCGATTTCAGATAAAACAAGCATCAGCAGGTTTTGGGTTCCAATCCCCGGTACTTGGCTCACGCCCGGAATTTAACGGGGTATAAACGCTCCCAACCCCGGAGAACCCCGGAGAATCCCGGAGAAACCCGGAGAACTCCGGAGAAACGCGGAGAATCCCGGAGAACTTCGGAGAATCCCGGAGAAACCCGGAGAATTCCGCCTAAACACGCCTAACCCCGGAACCAGGTTTTTGCAGCGATATATGTTTGTGATGTGAAAGCGATTTCAGCTAAAAGAAGAAAGGAAGATTTAGTCCTTTCGAGAAACACCAATCCCCGTTGTGTGTCTCACGCACGGAACTGCGCCCAGGCCTGGTCTCCGACCTGCCGAACAGAATTAAAGCAAGTGATCAGAATAATAGAAGGATTAAAAAACGGATGAAGAAAATTGATACAGGTTGATGATTGAGGTTATGGGGTTGATGAAGTTGTTACGTCACAAAAATCCAGAAAATGAAAATGTCACAGAAAATAAAAAATCAAAAATGTCACAACATCCGCAGGGATGTATAAAAGTAAAGCCATGAAAATATCAGGAAAAAAAACAACCAACAGCCATTTGGCAGAAGCCAGGAGAAAGCTGGGTTTTACGCAGCAGCAATTGGCTACAGAGCTGGGCATCAGCAGAACGATGGTAGTTATGGTAGAGCAGCACAAACGCAATCTTTCCACTGATGCCCTCTTAAAACTGGCCGCTCTTGAAATGAGCCGGGAAAGCCTGTCCATTGAACCAACTCCAACAACCAGCACTACCCGAATGCCGGCCAACTACAGCCATGTGAGAGGCCGCCGCACCTGCACTTCGCTGTTGATACAGGAAGCGGCCAGCGATCTTAAATGCCGCAGGCTCAAAGCCGGTTTAGATGAAATGGTTCTGCAATATGAAAGAACCGTTAAATGGATCGCTGTACTGGACGGTATGGATGCAGGGAGCAGTACGATCAAACGGCAACGGGAAGCCGCTGAAGCAAAGCTGGCACGGAACAGCCTTGCCGCCCAGGCGATATTAAAACACGAGATCGCACTTGCAGAAGCCCAGGCAGAGCTGTTCAGGAATATGAGAGGGCATATTAATAATGAGCTGGAAAGTGGAGCTAAATTTTAAATGTTGAATGATAAATGAAAAAGTGGAAGGCCTCGGAAATATCGAACAAGGAACTAGGAATGATGAATTAAGAAGTAAAGGCAGATAGGAAAATGAATTGATCCATTTCCACATTTTCAAATTCTCACATTTCCACATACTAAATGCAATATCGAACAAGGAGCAAGGAATGATGAATTAAGAAGGAATGGCAGATCGGAAAATGAACTGATCCATTTCCACATTTTCAAATCACTAAATAAATTTT
>JAFDXA010000438.1 GCA_018268185.1 Bacteroidota bacterium | reverse complement strand
TTCCAGCGCGTTTGTTGGTGCGCGGATATTGCCCGTCCGGTCGTATTGCTGCAAAGCCGTGGGCGCTGCCTTATCGAGCTCTTTTACCGGCTGGCCATATTCCGCTGCGATCACTTCCAGGAAATAAGTCACCAGATGTGGAATGTCTTCCCTCCTGTTATTCAATGATGGCACGTGAATGATGATCACCCCCAGTCGGTGATAAAGATCCAGCCTGAAATTCTTGTCATCAACTTCCTTGAGCAGGTCTTTGTTGGTGGCTGCTATCACCCGAACATCCACATTGATATCCTTATCAGCACCTACCCTTGTTATCTTTCCTTCCTGCAGGGCACGCAGTACCTTGGCTTGTGCATTCAGGCTCATATCACCTATCTCATCAAGGAAGAGCGTTCCGCCATTGGCCTGTTCAAATTTCCCGATCCTTTGCTTGATGGCTGAAGTAAACGACCCTTTTTCATGGCCGAATAGTTCGCTTTCGATGAGTTCACCGGGAATGGCAGCACAGTTCACTTCTACCATGGGCCCTGTGTTTCGGTTGCTCTTTTCATGGATCCATCTTGCTACGAGTTCCTTGCCAACACCATTGTCGCCAGTGATGAGCACACGTGCGTCGGTGGGTGCCACTTTTTCAATGGTATCTTTTATCTTTTCGATAGCGCTGCTTTCACCAACCATAGGCTGCACCTTACTTACTTTCCGCTTCAGCACTTTGGTCTCGGTAACCAGGCTTTGTTTTTCTGTAGCATTACGCAGCGTGATCAGCAGCCTGTTGAGATCAGGTGGCTTGCTGATATAATCGAAAGCTCCTTTCTTTACAGCTTCTACGGCTGTATCTATATTTCCATGTCCGCTGATCATGATGATGGGAATATCCGGATTTACTTCTCTCGCCTTTTCAAGGAATTCAATACCATCCACCTTGGGCATTTTGATATCACACAATACCAGGTCGAATGTTTTTTCAGAAAAACGTTTCAAACCTTCTTCACCATCCGAGGCCTCTTCAATCTTGTAGCCTTCAAAGCTCAATATCTCGGATAAGGTTTTACGGATCGCCTTCTCATCATCAATAATTAATATACTCGGCATACTGCTTCTTTTATATGGAATAAACCGATGCCTGAATCTTTAAAAGCATCGTATTTCCAAAAATAATGATTTATGTACTCTAAATATGCTTCAGCGGGGATATTGGGGCTATTGTTCCTGGCCTGTACTGATCCCTCTGCCCCGGTTTACAACGTTTCAACCAACCATCAGCTACCGGCAGATTCCAATATTTACAAAACCATTAACGATATACCGCTGCCCGAAGGCTTTAAACAAAAACAAGGCCGTGATAGTAGTTTTGCAGAGTGGCTGAAAAAGATCCGCCTTAAAACAGATACCCGTGTATTCCTCTACAATGGTCAATTAAAGAATAACCAGTCGGCCCAGTTCGCTGTACTTGACATCAGCGTTGGTGATCGTGACCTCCAGCAATGCGCTGATGCGGTGATGCGGCTGAGGGCTGAATTTCTTTTTCACGAAAAGAAATATACCCAGATCGTTTTCACCGATTATGAAGGAAATGATTATGCATTTGATCCACCTTACGACCGAAATCATTTTAACAGTTACCTGTTCCGTGTTTTCGGCATGTGTGGCTCTGCATCCCTTGCGCTGATGCTTAAACCATCAGTAATGGATTCCATTGCCCCGGGAGATGTGCTGATCCGTGGCGGATTTCCGGGCCATGCCGCGATGGTGATGGATGTTGCGGTAAATGACAGTGGTAAAAAAATATTCCTGCTGGCACAAAGCTATATGCCTGCCCAGGATATTCATCTTCTCAACAACCCCTCGAACACCAGGCTTTCACCGTGGTATGAAGTGAATGATGAGCCTTATATCAAAACACCTGAATATACTTTCAGAAATACAGAATTGATGAAGTGGTAAACTGTTTTTGAAATCTTGGTTTTTGCCTTTATTTTTGCTGCCCTGTTAATACGGGACGTAGCGCAGCCCGGTAGCGCACACGTCTGGGGGGCGTGTGGTCGCTGGTTCGAATCCAGTCGTCCCGACCGGCAAAAGGGAACAATCTGAATACTTTTTTCTGTTGTTCCCTTTTTTATTTTGCATGCAGCATACAACAGAACTAACTTTAACGCATTGTGCTATTGAAATCTTCAGTAAGAACCATTGATTGATTGATGACTTCTACTCTTTTTACTATACTTTTTTGCTTCTCCAAAAAAGTATCAAAAAAAGAGCCCGGAAAAAGGATACACCGCTTTTTCCGGATGGTTCCCTGATTAAGCTTTTGTGCTACTGTAAACTCAAATTCAATTCCCTGATCTGTAATTTTAACCACCATAAACCAAACTGTAAATTAAAACAATCAAAACCTTAATAGCACAACACGTTAACTTTAGATTTATAGTAAAACCATCAGCAGGTAAAATATGACGCTTGTTACTGAAAAAAAATTATACGGACTGGATCACCTGCGTGCACTTGCCATCATGCTGGTTTTTGTTTTTCATTACGGCCGGATATTTCCTCACCCGGAGTGGACGAATAGGGTGAGTAAATTCGGCTGGACAGGCGTTGATCTTTTCTTTGTGCTGAGTGGCTACCTCATCGCATCACAGCTTTTCTTAAAGATCAGTGAAGGAAAGTCAATTTCTTTCAGGGAATTTTTTATAAAACGTTTTTTCAGGATCATACCGGCATACCTCGTTGTTGTTGCCATTTATTTTATTTTTCCTTACGTACATGAAAGAGAGGCGTTGGCTCCATTGTGGAAATACCTCACTTTCACACAAAACCTTGGCCTTGACCTGCGCACGCAAGGCACTTTTTCACACGCCTGGTCGCTTTGCATTGAAGAACAGTTTTATCTATTGCTGCCGCTTACATTGATTGCACTTGTTCAGTTCCGTCTTCTGAAAAAAGCCGCTTGGCTGTTTTTGCTTTTATTTATACTGGGATTTGCAGCACGTTACTTTAGCTATGTTCATTTTGTTCAACCCAATTTAGACAGCAACGATATCTGGTATTTCTGGTACAAATGGATCTACTATCCTACTTATTGCAGACTTGATGGATTGCTTGCAGGTGTAGGATTGGCGGCTATGCTCCAGTTCAGACCGACATGGAAGGAAAAACTATCCTTGTATGCAAACTGGTTCCTGGTGGCGGGCATCCTTGTACTCACTGCAGCTTATTTTCTTTGCATGGAAGAAGAAAGTTTCGGGGCATCTGTTTTTGGTTTTCCGTTGGTAAGCCTGGGATATGGCATGCTGGTGTTGAGCGCCGTATGCCCGAAAGGGCTGTTTTACAAAAAAGGCTCTTTGGTAACAGCACAACTGGCTACCCTTTCGTACGCCATTTATCTCAGTCATAAGTTTGTGATCCATGTTACACAGGATATCGTTTCCCGGCTTGGCGTGGCTGCCGATTCAAACAGCATGTTCATTACCTGCATCATTACATCTTTATCCGTAGCTCTGTTGATGAACAAACTGGTTGAAAAACCTTTCCTGGCTTTAAGAGATGTGATACTAAAAAGATGGCAACAGGCAGGTTGAAAAAATTCTGAAAAAATCATCTACGTTAAAACATTAGCAGCGACCAATCGTCTTTGGTTGTAATATCTTTATATATGTCTATTAAAACAACGGGGAGAAATCCATCGGGCATGGCGCTCGACAAACTGAAACAATCACCCAATTACAAGAGCAAGGGCTTTGAGAATTTTTCTCCCACGCCCATGATGCTGCAGGATTCATCGTATTATGAACTGCTGCTGAAATACTTTAAGAAAGAACCCAATGCAAAACCTTCCCGGCCACTTCCGTCAGTGAAAACCAACCTGCAGGATATTGACACTGATAAGCCTTCGATCGTATGGTTCGGGCATTCTTCCTATTTAATAAATTTCATGGGAAAGCGTTTCCTTATCGATCCGGTGATGAGTGGTTTTGCGTCTCCGGTATCATGTATGGTAAAAGCTTTCGACGGAGCAGATGCTTATACTGTTGATGATCTGCCACCGATTGATTACCTGGTCATCACGCATGATCATTACGATCACCTGGATTATAAAACCATCATGCGCCTTAAGGGTAAAGTAAAGCATGTATATACTTCGCTTGGCGTGGGATCGCATCTTATTTACTGGGGTTTTGATGCGGCAACTGTTCATGAACTCGACTGGTGGCAATCGGCACAACTGGAAAACAATATTACCATTACGGCTACGCCGGCCCGGCACTTTTCGGGCAGAGGTTTTAAACGCTTCAAAACTTTCTGGTCATCATTTGTATTGAATGCAGGAGATCATAAACTATTCCTTGGTGGTGATTCTGGCTATGATTCGCATTTCAGTGAGATAGGAGAAAGATTTGGGGGCTTTGATATTGCGTTGCTTGAATCTGGTCAGTATAACAGTGCATGGCCGTTGATACACATGATGCCTGAAGAAACAGTGAAAGCTGCTATTGAATTAAAAAGTAAGACATTGATGCCGGTTCATTGGGGCAAGTTCACATTGGCCATGCATGCCTGGCATGAACCTGTTGAACGGGTATTGGCTGAAGCCAGCAAAACGGGTTTGCAGGTAACCACACCGATGATCGGTGAAGCCGTTACACTCAACAACAAATATCCGAACAGTGAATGGTGGAGATTCTGATCATTACCACAATGATTTGCCTTCGTAGTAGTCGAGTACTTTTTTTCTCAATACAAAATCATATTTAGATACGATCAGGTTATTATTGGCTCTATCGAGGTTGTTCTTTGCAATGAGGTAATCAACAGAATTGATAGCTCCTGCATTGAAACGAACTTCTGCACCCCTGAAAGATTCTGCAAAAGCCGTAACCTGGTCGGTAATGATCCTGTATTTATCCGATGTTGTTGTTAGATTGACATAAGCCCTTTCTATTGCCTGCTGCAACTGGGTTTTGGTGTTCTGTTCGATCAGTTCAAAATTTTTCTGATCGATCTTTGCAGTCCTGATCCTGTTACGTACCCGGTTGGCATTAAAAACCGGGATCCGTAATCCGAGGTTAACGGAAGTAAACAGGTTGTTGTTCAACTGGTCGCCATAACTGATCTTTCTTGAAGCGTAGGTTTCCTGTTTGGTAAACACGGGTTCCTGGTTTCCGCCGATAAGAACATAATCACTACCGGCAACATATTTACTATCGGTGAGGTACGACTGGCTGGCGGCGCTCGAATAATTACTATTGATACCCGCTCCCAGGAACAACGAAGGAAACAATTCACCACGAATGGATTTTACCTGTTTGGCAGCGCCCAGGCTCCTGAGATGAACAGATTTAACCTGTGCAAACTGGGTCAATGCTGTTTGGTAAACTTTTTCAGGCGTATTGTCATATCCCATCACAAACATTTCTTCGGGAATCCTTTCCAGCTCCAGTGTTTTGTTGTAAGGAATGTTCAACAGTTGTACGAGATTGAGCTTGGCTGTTTCAAGTGCTGCTTTGCCTTCTGCAATGGCCACCTGGTCATTGGCGTATTGTCCTTTCAGGTCATAATAGTCGGCAGGCTTTATCGCTCCGGCTTCATTCAGCTTCGCCAAACGATCTACCTGTTTTTCTGTAACGGCAGCCTGCGCTTCAGAGCGAATCAATATGTCCTGGCTGCTCAATACCTGGAGATAAGCCAAAATGATGTTGATGGTAAGATTGTCTTTTGCCTGTTGCAATTCCATTTTACTGGCTTCATAAGAGAGCGCATTGCTTTTGATATTGTTCTGCACCGAAAAGCCATTAAACAACAACACATTGCTGGAAGCCCCATAAGAACCATAACCGAATTGCTGGTTTACAAAACTGTTGCTGATGGGATCAATGCTTCTGCCCTGGTTGATACCATGATCTGCTGTAATGTTCAGATCTGGAAACATGTTCTGCTTCGCCTGCCTGAGGTTTACGGCTGCCCGTTGAGATGAAAGCTGTGCCTGGTTAACATCAATATTATTTGCTATACCGGTTTCAATGGCCTGCTTCAGCGATAAGCGGTTCTGTGCATGCAGCCATTGCCACGATTGAATGAACAAAGCCAGTATGAAGATCTTTTTCATAAAATTATTTTAATGCTGCTCATCAAATCAATGAGCTGATGGTCTGATTGGTGGTTTCTTCTTTTTCTATTCTGCCATCCAGCAAGTGAATGATACGGGAGGCATAAGCT
>JAFDXA010000437.1 GCA_018268185.1 Bacteroidota bacterium | reverse complement strand
TGCAACTGCCGGATCAACAGTTAGCAGCAATAGTGTTACAGTTAACCAAAGCCTCACAGTAGGTGCGGCTACTACTAATAGCAGTGCTGTTACAGGTATTACACTGCCAAACGGTACAACAGGAACACCTGTTGTTACTGCGAACAGCAATACAGTGCTGATTAACCGTTCAACCAATGTTTCTGCCGGTACGGGCACAATGAGCGGTACCATTATAGGTATCCAGGCTACAACGGCTACTTCAACAGTAACCATCGGTGCCAGCGGTGCTGGTAACACAGTTACTGTGAAAGAAGCTGCGGCCGGTGCAGGAACTACCACTTACTCAAGTGCGATCACTTATGTGGATGTTTCAGCTGGTCATGGTACAGCGAATGTTGGTTACAATACATTCAATACTACCGGATCTACACTTCGCAGTACAGGTCAGGCTATCATGGTTAAACCTGAAGGTACAGTTACAGCATTGTACAATATCAGCAACAACACAGCTACTATTGATCGTGTAGCTGCCAGCGGTAACCTGTCGTTCACATTGCAAACTACAGGCCCGAGCAACGTTGCAGATACTGTTTCTAACAACGTAATTACATTTACTGGTCTTACAGGTACAGCTTCAGCAAATGGTATCAGCCAACTGGGTGGCCCTACCGGTTCAGGTATTAAGTACATTAACAATAACACTATTAATATCACTGGTACTCATTCTGGTACTACTAAGGGTATTGCATGGGGTTATGCTGTTAACTCTGGTGCAGGACTCGGTAGTAAGATAAATGGTAACACCATTAACCTTACAACTGCAGCTACAACAGTAACAGGTATGGACGCTACAAGTACCAGTGCTGCTTCGTCTCTTGCTTTGAGCAATAACAACATCACATTATCATCATCTGCTACATCACCAACAATGATTGGTATTACAGCAGGTGCAACCGGACCTCACAAAGTATGGGGTAATACAATCAATAGTATCACTGCAAGTGCTGCCAGCACCAGTGCACCTGTTGTAACAGGTATCCAGGTGTCTGCAGGTACAAACGACAGTATCTATAACAACCTCGTTAAGAACCTCACTACAGGTGCTGGTTCAGGAACGGCTACTGTTACAGGTATTGTGTTTAGCGGTGGTACAACAGCTTCTATTTACAAAAACAAGATCGTTGATATCGGTACAAGCAACACCGGTGCATCCAGCCTTGTAGCTGGTCTCAGGGTAAGTTCTGCTACTACTTCTATCAATGTGTTCAACAACTACATCGGAGGCTTGACTGCATCTGCAGTGCCTTCACTTGATGCGATCCGCGGTATTAACCTTACTTCGACATCATCATCAAGCCAGATGAATGTGTACTATAATACAGTATACATCAACGCAACAGGTCCTGCTGCAACGTTCGGTACAAGTGCTATCTATCATACAACCAGCGCTACCGCAACTACTGCAGCCCTGAACATGCGTAACAACATCCTGGTAAATACATCTACTCCGGGTACAGCAGGTATTACAGCCGCTTACCGCAGGAGCAGTACAACACTTACCAACTATGTAGCAACTTCAAACAACAACCTGTACTATGCAGGAACAGCAGCCGCCAACAGGGTACTGTTCTATGATGGTTCTACAGGAGATCAAACGATTGCAGCCCTTAAAACAAGGATGTCAACACGTGATCAGCAGTCTGTTGAAGAAGATGCAACAACCAAGTTCCTGAGTACAACAACATCAGCATCCAACTACCTGCACATCGATCCTTCAATCCAAACAGCTATTGAAGGTGGCGCTGCAGCTATCAGCGGATTCACAGATGACTACGATGGAGATACACGTAATGCTACTACACCTGATATCGGTGCCGATGAGATCAATGGTACGCCATTGCCTTGTACAGGTGCTGTGGGTGGTACAGCTTCAGGTGCAGCATTTGTCTGCGAAGCAACAACCAACACTACAATCACAGTTACCGGAGCTTCTACAGGTGGTGGCATCACATACCAGTGGGAAGTTTCAACTACCGGTGGTGGTGTAGGATTTGCCCCTGTGGTTGGTGGAACTGGTGCTACTACCATTGCATACACAACTCCAACAGGCATTGCAGTAGGCACTTACTATTACAGGTTGGCAACAACATGTTCTGCAGGACCAGTAACTGCATACTCAACTGAGTATACACTCGTAGTAAGGCATACACCAACAGCGTCTGCTTCAAACAGTGGTCCGGTATGTAGTGGTACTACACTCAGCCTTATAGGAACTTCAGATGCAACAGGTGTAACAGCCAGCTTTGCATGGAGCGGACCTGCAGGGTTCACTTCTACACAGCAAAACCCAACACTCACAGCTCCTTTCAATGGATCTGGAACCTATACATTTACAGCTACGTTGAATGGTTGCTCTAACGTGAGCACAACTACTGTAGTAGTAAATCTGACTCCAAGTCCGATTACCATCACACCTGCTTCAATAACAATCTGCGAAGGTCAGAGTGTTAACCTCGTGGCAACTGGTGGTGCACAGGAAGGAACTGCTACTATTGGAACAGGTGTTGTTTCGAATACCACTACTACTCCTTATAAAGGATTCTGGGGTGGTCATAAAGTACAATTCCTGTACACTGCTGCTGAATTGAGCAGCGCTGGACTGGCAAGTGGTGTTAGTATTACAACCTTGAACCTGCCTGTGACTGCATTCTCAAGTCCATACACGTTCAACAACTTCACCATTTCAATGAAGAATACAGCAACAACGGCCCTGACTTCAACACCTGAGTCAGGAACAACAACTGTATTTGGCCCAACCACTTATACACTGAGTGGAACTGCACCATTTACAATTAGTCATACAATCACACCATTTGTTTGGGATGGTACAAGTAATGTTGTTGTTGAATTCTGCTTTAACAATGTTGACGGAGGTGGAACATCTTCAAATTCAGCAACTGTTACTTCAACAGCAGTAACCGGAGGTGCTACCTATTTCAGTGCCGACAATACCGCTACAGTATGTTCTACAACTAGCGGATGGACAACATCAACCAGCCGTGCCAATATTGGATTCGGATACGTTGGTGCCGTATACCCAATTACCTGGTCGCCATCTACTGGTTTGAACACAACAAGCGGACCTTCAGTTACAGCATCACCAGCAACAACGCAAACGTACACAGCAACAGCCACTAACGGCTCTTGTACAAGTGCGCAGAGTGTAACTGTAACAGTTAATCCTAAACCGGATGGAGCTTCAATCAGTGTTAACAACAATACTGTTTGTCAGAATGGTACAGCTCCTATTATCACATTCTCTGCGAATGTTGGTACAGGTCCATACACATTCACTTACAACATCAACGGTGGTGCTAATCAGACTATCACAACAGCATCTGGTGCTAACCCACTTTCAGTAACGTTGCCTGTTCCAACAGCAACTCCAGGTACTTATGTGTACACGATCACTAACCTCGCTGATATCTATTGCTCTAACACAGTAACAGGTTCAGTAACAGTAACTGTAAATGCTACTACGCCGGTTGACTTCAGCGGATTGCCATCAACAATATGTGCAAACGCTGCTGCTGTAACACTTACTCCTGACGTACCAGGAGGTACATTCAGCGGAACAGGTGTTAGCGGAAGCACATTCGATCCAGCGGTAGCAGGTGCAGGTGGTCCATACACGATCACATACACTTACACCAATGGTTCAGGTTGTACAACAACTGCAACGCATACAGTAACAGTTAACGCAGCTCCAACAGTAAGCTTCACTGGTTTACCAACTACTATGTGCAGCACCGATGCGGCAGTTACCTTAACAGGTACACCTAGTGGCGGTACATTCTCTGGTACTGGTGTTAGCGGAAGCACATTCGATCCGGCAGTAGCAGGAGTAGGTGGTCCATACACGATCACATACACTTATACAAATGGTTCAGGATGTACAGCTTCAAGCAGCCAAACAGTAACTGTAACAACTTGTGCTACGTTTGCAACACTCGAACTCGATGTATTCCTTGAAGGATTCTACATGGGTGGCGGTGCACTGCAACCTAACCTGAGTACAGTTGAGATCAGTACTGATCCTTTGGAAAGTGATTCCATTACGGTTAACCTGTGGGCTCCAGCCAACCTGGCTAACACAAATCCAGATTACAGTGTAGTTGGAGTACTGCATACCGATGGTCATGCAAGCATCCAATTCCCTGGCGCAACGATCGGCAACTCTTACTATGTGGCTGTTAAGCACAGGAACCACGTTGAAACATGGAGCCATGATCCTGTTGCATTCACAGCATCTACGCCTTATGACTTCACTCAATCATTAAGCTCTGCTTACGATGATGGTGTTAACCCACCAATGAAAGCGTTGGGTGATGGTAACTACGGTATGTATGCCGGTGATATCAACCAGGATGGTACTGTGGATGGTCAGGATATGAACGTTATCGATAACAACAATGGTTTCTTCGGTTACGATAACTCAGATATCAATGGTGATGGTGCAACCGATGGACAGGATATGAACTTTGTAGATAACAACTCACAACTGAGTCTGTTCTACGCACGTCCATACTAATATCTTACCTGAAGTGAAGCATGTGTTACACATGCTTCACTTCTTTAAATAGCTTTAACTGGAAATTCAAAAATTACAATTCAAGTAAACTAAAACAAATGTTTATGAACACAAAGGTTACAATTCGCCTGCTAATGCTCTTTATGGCATTATTCGCATTGCGGTTTGGATCTTCTGCTCAGGTCACGTATGAGCTGAAGATATCCAATGAAAATCTGGTCAATCCCACGACCTATCAATTCGATGTTTATCTTAAGCAGACTGGTACAAATGAGTTCCAGCTTGCAAACGTTGGATTCGGTGTCGGATTAGACGTATCGGTAGTAGCCGGGGGAACACTTACTTTTTCTATTGTTTCCGGCTTTTCTGAATTAAACGCAGCTCAAACACCTGCTACTGTTACCTTAGGTACTGCAGCCCAAACCCAGGTGGTGGGCGGTAAAACCTACCGTTACATGAACGTGAATGCCCGTACCAACCCAGGTGCAGGGGCAGGAACAATCATCAGTTCTACTGGTAGTTGCCCAGCCAATGGAACGAGGGTAGGGCGTTTCCAGTTGGTCAACACGGTGCCTTTTGCTGGAGGAAGCCAGTTTAACCATGTGTTCAGCACAGCCCCTGGTTCAGGTAGGAACAATACGGTTGTTTCAGCTTATATTGGAACAACAGCAACTGTTATTACCAATGCTGCCAGCAATTTTGGTTGGAATACAGCTAACACCTGTTTGCAAAACATCGTTCTAAATGGTTGCGCCGTTACCGGATCAGCTACCACTACTGCAGTTACCTGCTTCGGTGGCAACGACGGTACCGCTCAGGTTACCTTGGCTGGAAATGGTTCTGGCGCTCCTGGTACATATACAGTTGATGGCGGTCCTTCGCTTCCATACAGCACCAATCCTTTCACAGTTACTGGTTTAACTGCAGCCAACCACACAATTGTTGCTACTGTTACTGCCGGTGGTTGTGTATCATCTTCAATTACGGCTAATGTTGGAGGTCCATCATCTCCATTGTCAATCAGCGGATCAGCTTCTGATGTAGGTTGTAACGGTGGTTCAGATGGTTCAGCTACAATCACTGTATCAAGCGGTACTTCCGGTACTTACAGCCTGAATGGTGGTGCATCTGTAGCTTACAATACAAATCCATTTACGATCAGCGGCCTGTCTGCCGGTACATACACTGTATCTGTAACTTCAGGTGGTTGCTCTTCAAACACAATCAGTGTAACTGTTAATGAACCTGCAGTACTTTCAGGTTCAGCAACAACTACAGCTACAAGTTGTGCAGGTTCTTCAGATGGTACAGCAACTGTAACATTGAGCAGCAGCACTTCCGGTACTTACACTGTTGATGGTGGAGCTTCAACTCCATACAACTCAAATCCATTTACTGTTACCGGCCTCAGCGCAGGTCCACACACAATCGCTGTAACTACAGCATCTGGTTGCTCTACATTGGTAGGTGCTACTGTTGGATCTCCTGCAGCTATTACAGGAAGCGGTACTACAACACCAACATCATGCGGTAACCCAACCAGCGGTACAGCTACGATCACACTCAGCAGCAGCACTTCTGGTACTTATACTGTTGATGGCGGTGCACCACAGTCTTACAACTCAAATCCATTTACGGTTACTGGTCTTACATCAGGACCACACACAATCGTGGCTACTACAGCAGCAGGTTGCTCTTCTAACAGCATCTCTGTAACAGTAGGAAGTACTGGATCATTCACTGCTACTTATGTTAAAACAAACATCAGTGCATGTAACGCAGGTAACGACGGTACCATCACAATCACTCCTCAGGGTGGAAGCGGTAACGTTACTTACGTATGGTCTGGTGGTTATCCAGGATTCAACCCTGGTAACACAGGTACACTTACTGGTCTGCCAATCGGTTTCTATAACGTAACTGTTACAGATAACGGTGGTTGCGGTAGCGTAACATTCAATAACATTCACATCGAATTCGCGTTCTATGTTTATGTAACAAACAGTGGTACATCAAGCAGCGCTTGCGGAAATACAGGTTCTATCATCCTGTACGGTAACGCTGGTGTTCAACCATACACTTACAGCCTCGATGGTACAACATACCAGGCAAGCAACACCTTCACAGGTTTGGCAGCTGGTTCTTACACAGGTTATGTGAAAGATGCAATGGGTTGCGTAAGCACCAAGTCTATCACAGTAGGTACAATTCCTGCTGTAGTTGTGAATCCATTCACAAGGGCTGCAAGCAGTTGCGGTGCTGATGGT
Organism: Bacteroidota bacterium; assembly: GCA_018268185.1. GTDB lineage: Bacteria > Bacteroidota > Bacteroidia > Chitinophagales > Chitinophagaceae > Ferruginibacter. The sequence continues at coordinate 4,578 of JAFDXA010000437.1, read as the reverse complement.
TCTATTGAAGCGTACAGGACAGGTGGTACACCTCCTTACTCTTACAGCCTGAACGGTACAACTTACCAATCAAGCTATATCTTCTCTGGCCTCGCAGCCGGTACTTACACTGTTTATGTGAAAGATGCTCAGAACTGCGTAAGCACAGCTTCAGCAACAGTTGCTCAGGGTGCTGCTCTCACAGTTTCTACCAACAGGGCTCCAACCAGCACTTGCGTAAACGATGGTACTATCCAGGTTAACGTTGTTGGTGGTATTCCTCCATTCACATACAGCAAAGACGGTGGTTCAACATTCCAGTCTAGCAACCTGTTCAGTGGCCTCGCAGCAGGTACTTATGTTGTTGTTGCTAAAGACAGCAAAGGTTGTACAGGTACTGTTAATGCAACCATCAACCTGAACCCGATCAATGTAACAGCCTCTACTGTAGCAGCAACAAGTTGCTCTGCATTGGATGGTAAGATCACATTGTTCCGTACAGGTGGTGTTGGTCCATACACTTACAGCCTTGACGGTAACACATACCAGTCTTCACCTGTATTCACAGGACTGGCAGCAGGTACTTACACAGGATTCGTTAAGGATTCTAAGACTTGCGTTGGTATGCTGACTAACATCGTAGTTGGCCCGGCCAACTGTAACCCAGGTATTGCTTCAACAGCTACCAAAGGAGCAGTTCCGGTTGCAACTGCAACTACAGCAGCGGCTAAAGTTTCAGCTTATCCAAACCCAAGTGTTGATCAGTTCAACCTGGTTCTGGAAGGCTTCAACAGCAATGAAAAAGTATCTATCACTGTTACTGACGTAATGGGTAGGAAAATTTACCAAACAGAAACTGTTGGTAAATTCCAGATCAAACTGGGATACGGATTCAAAGCTGGTGTATACAACGTACAGGTAATGCAGGGCGCTACAGTAAAAGTCCTGAAACTTGTAAAGGAATAATTATTATCAACAACAGTATAAATAATAGGCTTTAGAAAAATTAAAGAATCAAAGACTATTGTTGAAAACTAGTTAATCCTAAAAAAACCAACTTATCATACTCACCCCGCCAACTGGCGGGGTGAGTTTTTTTTGCCAAAATTTTTTGGTACAGGGAAAATGGGCGTAAATTTTATTAGCCAAAATGCTTATATAATTGAATAAAGGATTATATTCGGGATAATCATTTAAACTCCTTCCCTTGATAACTTCCCTTAATCTGTATTCACAGGAAATTGCATTAAGCAATTATTTCACTTCAGTATTATGAACCAAAACAACTGCGGCTTCGTGTACAACACGACCACTGGTATTGTGCCTGAACAATGCATAAGCGTATGCAGCTCTTTTTATTCCCCTGAATTAAAATTATAATACCAGAACAGCTTATCCTTCCAGTTCAAATGAGAAATATCATCCTGTTAGTTATATTGCTAGGCTGTGCTATGTACACTTCGTTAGCGCAGCCGCCGGTAATGGGAACATATCCGACAGGTGTATCTGTTGCAGCAGGAGGCAATGTTATAATAACTCCGCTGGAATTGCCTGTAAATACTTCGGCAATAACAGCAACGGCCGGGAGTAATTTCAATGGGGTACTTTCTGCTAACCCTGTAACAGGCGTTATAACGGTTACCAATGCCCGGCCAGCAGGTGTGTACCAGGTGCATGTAAAAGGTTATAACAATACGTCTTCGGTTATTACATCGTTTACACTCACAGTAACCGGAAACAGTTGCAGCCAGGGACTGTTCAAGCCTGGGCAGCAGATTCCTGTAAGTAGTTTGCCCTTTGCTGTTGCAACAGGAGATTTTAATAATGATGGTAAACAGGATATCGCTACGGCCAATTATGGATTGAACAATGTGTCGATCAGGTTGGGAAACGGAGCCGGCGGATTTATCAATACGGCCAATATTGCTACAGGAGTTGGGCCTCAATCAATAACGAGTGCAGATTTTAATGGCGATGGACATCAGGATATCGCCACGGCAAATTTCTCCGACAACAGCCTGTCTGTACTTCTTGGCGATGGAGCCGGCGGGTTTGTCAATGCAGGTAACATCAGCACCGGCAGTTTTCCTTACGCCATAGCATCGGCAGATTTTAATAACGATGGGTGGCCCGACCTGGCTACTGTCAGTTACGGGAATAATAATGTTTCTGTATGGACTGGAAATGGAACGGGCAACTTTAGCCTTCCGTACTATGTTCCTGTGGGAAATGGTCCAAGATCAATTGCGGTTGCTGATTTGAACAATGATGGTAATGCAGATATTGCTACTGCTAATTTCAACAGCAATAATATTTCCGTAAGATTTGGCGACGGTTCAGGAAACTTTAACGGATCACTAAACCTGCCGGCAGGAAACGGCTCTCACTCAATAGTGAATGCAGATTTTAACAACGACGGCTTCCAGGATCTGGCAGTTTCCAATTACAGCAACAACACGATCTCTGTAAAACTTGGTAATGCCAGCGGCATTTTTTCGCCTATGCCTTCTCTGAGTACAGGCAACAATCCACGTACATTGATAACAGGAGATTTTAACGGGGATGGAAAGCCTGATCTTGCTGCAGTAAATACGGGTGATAACAATGCCATTGTAAAGATCGGAGATGGATATGGAGGGTTTACAGGCAATGCTCCTGAAGCAACCGGTAGCAATCCCTATGCTTTGGCAGCGGGGGACTTTGATGCAGATGGTAAACAGGACCTGGCTGTAGCGAACGCCGGAAGTTCTTCTGTTTCTGTTTTACTGGGTGATGCGAACAATATAGCTATTGAAGGAAACGGTATACAGATACCTGATGGCAACAGCACAACATCAGAAACAAACTTCACTGATTTTGGAAATGTGGTTACCAATCTTACACGTGTTTTTACAATCCGCAATACAGCAGCAGTGAGCCTTACGGTTAATAGTATCAACCTTGGAGGGGCGGATGCAGGCCTTTTCAGTATCAGCAATATCACACTGCCCTTGATTATTCAACCGGGAAATGCAGCAAACTTCTCTTTAACATTTGTGCCGAATAATCCCGGTATCAAAACAGCTACAATTAATATCAATAACAACAATTGTACTGCGGGATTATATGATTTTGCTGTAAGTGGTACAGCTGTGCTTTCGATCAGTACATTGGGCAACTATCCTGCAACTACTGTAAATGCAGGAGGTAATTTGCTGATACAGCCAACAGAGCCACCAGTGAATGCGGGTAATATAACAGCCGTAACATCTTCATCTTTTAAAGGGCAATTGCTTGTTGATACAGCCAGTGGTAATCTCAGGGTAACCAATGCTTATCCCGCCGGAACTTACAATGTAATTGTGAGATCCAATGGCGTAAATCCTGTTCAACGCAGCTTCACATTAACCGTTAATAACAGTGTATGCAGCCAGGGACTTTTTGCCGCTTCCGCTTTTGCAGGGGAACCGGGCATGCAATCCATTTCGATAAGTGATTTTAATGCCGATGGCCTGCAGGATATAGCCACCGCTTCGCAAACCACCTCAACTGTATCGGTGCGGTTGAACAACGGGAATAACATTTTTGCAGCTCCATTGATAATACCTGTTGGCAACAACCCACGGGCTTTAACCACAACCGATATCAATGGTGATGGCCTTGCCGATATACTGACCGCTAATTCGGGGAATAATACTGTATCGGTTCTGCTGGCAACCGCAACCAATGCATTTAACAACGCTGCAACTGTACCGGTTGGCAACAATCCTGTTTCCATAGCAGTGGCAGATTTTAACGAAGATGGTAAACCCGACCTGGCAACGGCTAATTATACCGGTAATGATGTTTCGATCAGGCTTGGAAATGGACTGGGGAATTTTAACGGCAACACTGGTTTTACAGCAGGCAATCTTCCCCGTGCATTGGCATGTGGCGATTTTAATGCCGATGGGCATATAGATATTGCCGTATTGAGTGAAGCAGATAATAATATCATGATCAGGCTGGGAGATGGAACAGGCCAGTTTGATACAGCTGCCAGTTTTTCAACCGGCGCCGGGCCTGTGGCCATAACTATAGCAGACATTAATAGCGATGCTAAACAGGATTTACTTATAGCCAATTCTGTTGACAACACAATAACGATCGCTACCGGTAACGGGAACGGAACTTTTAATGCTGCTGCTACATGGCCGGTTGGACATACGCCTGTTGCCATAGCATCTGCCGATATGAATGGTGATGGAAAAGCTGATATTATAACTGTGAATGCTGCAGACAACAGCATAACCATAAGGCAAGGCGATGGAACGGGAGGATTTACCAATTCAAGAACTTTTTCAACAGGTAATAATCCTTCGGCGATCGTTGTTGGAGATATCAACCAGGATGGAAGACATGATCTTCTTATAACCAATAGCGGGAGTTCTGATTTTACACAACTCTTGGCCGACCGGAATGATATCAGTATCTCAGGCAATGCTGTTTTTATTGCTGATGGAAGTTCAGTACCGCAGTTAGCCAACGGCACCGATTTCGGAAATACAACGAACAGTACCATTCACCAGTTCAGCATCAGCAACCCGGGAAATGTGAACCTGGTAGTTAAAACAATACTGG
>JAFDXA010000436.1 GCA_018268185.1 Bacteroidota bacterium | reverse complement strand
TTATCTTCTTCCTCAGGCTTGCGCTTGATATACTTAGGCAATGGTGTTTCTCCCATGATCTCCAGCATCTGCCTGAATTCTTCATCGGTTCCATCCCACAAAAAGCGGATCGTACGGCCGCGGCTGGTAGTATTGTCAATTACTTCAGCAACCAGTTCATCACTTTCACCGAAATACAATTTGTTGCCCACGCGTATTTTACGGGCCGGGTCAACAATAACATCCCAGAGCTTATTGGCTTTGTTGAGTTCACGGAGCAGGAACACTTCGATCTTGGCGCCGGTCTTCTCTTTCCTTCCGTACATGCGTGCAGGGAACACTTTCGTATTGTTCACAACGAAAACATCCTTGTCGTCGAAATATTCCATGATATCACGGAACTGCCTGTTTTCGATCTGCCCGGTGCTGCGGTGTACAACCATCATCCGGCTTTCTTCTCTCTTTTTGGTGGGGTGTTGTGCGATCAGGTTCAGTGGTAAGTCGAAACGGAACTGAGATAATTTCATGTAATAAAATATTTAAGTAAGATATCTATCACATGCCTTAATTACTGTAAATTGTTACAGAGATAGTAGACCTTTTGCAAGGCATTTATCATGTTACGGCATGATTAAAGTGGGCAAATGTACATAAATTCCTTATATCAACGTTTATAGTAAAGGAAAATGAGGCTGCGGCTTATTTGAAAAATAAAACCCAAAAATTGCCTTTACCGTTATTAAATGAGCGCTTCGTTGCATCTTTAACCACAAATTCGTTGTCATCCCGATATCATGATTAAAAGAAACCTCCTCGTTTTTTGCTTACTCACCGCTTATGCAGTTGGCGCACAGCCGGTACAAACGAATAAATACCCGAGTCTATTGTGGGAGATAACAGGTAATGGGCTTGCCAAACCCTCTTACCTCTTCGGCACCATGCATGTGAGCAGTAAACTGGCTTTTCACCTGAGCGATTCTTTTTATTATGCCATCAAAAATGTAGATGCAGTAGCCCTGGAACTCAACCCGGATGTTTGGCAAGGGCAGATGGTGCGGCTCGACCAGCTTAAGGAAAACTATGGCTACTTTGCCCAGCCCGGTGTATCTGATTTCATGAACCAGTCAGGTTTCCGCATCCGGGATTATGGGAATGAACTCAAAATGGCACTGCAGTCGGAGCCCGCAGTAGCAAACAGCCTGCTGTACCGTTCCTACAAGATCAAGGAGGATTTCGAGGAAGACACTTTTCTCGACATGTATATTTTTCAAACCGGCCGCAAACTGGGGAAATCCGCAGCCGGTGTAGAAAATTATTTTGAAGCCGAAAAGCTGGTACTGGAAGCTTATGCCGACATGGCAAGGGAAAAAAAGAAGAAGACCTCGGATCTTGATGTTGGTTTCATGAATGAATATGCAGAAAAACTACAGGATGCCTATCGCAAAGGAGACCTGGACCTGATGGATTCGCTCGACAATCTCCTGGAGCAATCGCCGGCTTTCAGGGAGAAATTCATGTACAGGCGGAATGAGATACAGGCGAATTCGATCGACAGCATCATACGGCGCAAGTCTTTGTTTGCCGGGGTTGGCGCTGCCCATCTTCCCGGTGAAAGAGGTGTTATTGAATTGCTGCGTAAAAAGGGTTATAAACTGAGGCCGGTGAAGATGCCTGATAAAGACGGGTTGCAGAAAAACGCCATCGACAGCATTCATGTTCCGGTTCAGTTTCAGAAAAGGTATGCAGATGATGGATTTTACAGTGTTGATGTACCCGGTGAACTGTATAATGTGAAACAGGATTACCTGAACCTCGATCGCAGGCAATTTGCTGATATGAGCAATGGATCGTACTACCTGGTTACAAGGATCAGAACGCATGCTGCATTTCTGAACCAGCCGGAAAAAGAAGTACTTAAAAGAATAGACAGCCTCTTATATGAAAATATTCCCGGTAAGATCCTCTCTAAAAAAGAAATAACAAAAAACGGTTACAGCGGCTACGACATCAGCAATCGTACACGCAGGGGCGATCTTCAGCGTTACCAGGTTTTTGCTACTCCATTCGAAATAGTTATTTTCAAAATGAGCGGCAAGGAAAATTATGTTTCAGGTTCTGAAGCCGAGCATTTCTTTTCATCCATTTCATTGAAGGAAAGAAATACCACAACTGTACATTTCGAACCGGCACAGGGCGGGTTCAGCATCAGGTTTCCGCAGGCGCCATCACAGTATTTCAACAACAGTTCTGCCAACGACCGATGGGAATACGAGGCTGTTGATGAAAAAAGCGGCGATGCTTTTCTTGTTTTAAAAAAGAGCCTGTACAATTTTAATTTCCTGGATGAAGACAGTTTTTACCTGCAGATGATGGAAGAATCTTTCCGGAGCAATGAAAAATTTGATAAACAACTCAGCCGCAAAAAACTTACTCAAAATAACCGGCAGGTGCTGGAAGTAAGGGAACAGCTTAAGAACGGCGACACCGTTCGGGCAAGGTTCTTCATCAATGGCCCGGATTATTATTTGGTAGCTACAACAGGATCGGCAGGCGTTGCAGATGATTACCTGAACTCTTTTTCTTTCAAGCCCTATAAATATGGAGCCGAAAAAGCCTATACTGATACATTCCTGCATATAAGCGTACGAACACCTGTGGTGCCGGAAATTGATAATGATATCAGGTCAATAATAGAAAAAACGATTGCAGCAACCGCCAATGGCAATTCTTACCAGGGCTATATTGCCTATTGGCAAAAACCGAAATATGGTTTGTTCAGGAATGATTCAACCGGCGAACTGGTTCAGTTACAGGTACAGGAACTCCCACGGTATTATTTCATACAGGATTCGGCAAAGTTCTGGAGTGAAGAAGTGAAATGGCAGATCTACAAGGGCGATATGTATATTTCAGAAATGCAGCCATTGAAAGCCGATGGTTACAGGGGCATGAAGTTTATACTGAAAGATACGGGCAGCAGCAGGATGATCAGCCACCTGGTTTTGCTGAAGAATAATTTTATGTACAAACTTTCCCGTGTTACCGATTCTGCTTCCCTGGATTCAGGCTTTGGTAATAATTTCTTCAGTTCACTCAGGCCTGATGATTACGGGGATGCAAAGAATATATATGAATCAAAACTCCCGTTGTTTTTCAGTGAACTCTTCAGCGCCGACAGCGCCACCTTTAAAAAAGCCCAGCAATCCATATCCAATGTACGGTACGGCGTTCCGGGCATCCCATTGATCATGGATGCGATCCGGCGCTTAAATACAGGCAACAAGGATTATTATAATATCAAATCAAAACTGATAGCAGAACTCGGTTATATCCGCGACAGCACTTCTGATCAGCTCGTAACAAACCTGTATGCTCTTTACAGGGAAACAGCCGATACAGCGCTTTTTCAGAATGAGGCCATCAAAGCGCTCTCCCGGATAAAAACAAAAGCATCCTACCAGCAGTTAAAGAAGATACTCGTTAAAGATCCCCCGATCTTTGAAACAGTTTACGATTACAACAGTATTTTTTCAAACCTGGATGACAGCCTGCAGTTGAGCACTGTGCTCTTTCCCGAAATAATGCAGCTCAGCACCCTGGATGATTATAAAGAAAAAATAACAAACCTGTTGGTTGCCCTTGTTGATAGCGGCCTTGTGAAATCAAGCTTATATGAAAAATACCTGCCCGGTATTTATATTGATGCAGTGGTTGCCATGAAAAAGCAGAAGGCGAAAGACGAAAAGAAAATGCAGGCAGAAGCGGCATTGAAAATATCCGGTAATGATGAACCTGCGAGGGTTTACGACTACAACAAAACGGGCAGCAGCCTGAACAAGTATGCAATACTCCTGATGCCGTTTTATGATAAAGATGAAAATGTAAAGGATTTCTTTTCACGTTTGCTGCAATCAAAAGATGACGATGTAAGAATGAATACTGCTGTGTTGATGATCAGAGGTAAAAAGCAGGTGGCGGATAGTATACTCATGAACCTTGCTGCCAATGATAAGTATCGTTTCAGTTTGTATAAAAAACTTGAAAAGGCAGGAAGAACAGACAGGTTTCCGGGCAGGTATAAAAACCAGTTGGATATTACCCGCAGTTCACTGGTTAAGCAGAACGAATACGATAAACTTGATTCCATCGTATTCGTTTCAAAAATATTTACAACTGCAAAAGAGAAAACGGGCTTCGTGTATTGTTATAAATACCGTGTAAAGCCTACAGATAAATGGCGTATTGCCATGAGTGGTCTGCAACCTGCAGACAGCAGCATGGTGAACGGGGATGTAACGATCCTTTCTATGAGTAATGTAAAATTGAAAGATGATGAACCCCTAACCAGCCAGTTTGATAAGCAACTAAAAAAGATATTGTTCAGTTTACGGAGAAGCGGCAGAAATTTCTTTGATGAAGGCCGGGATTACCTCGATAACCTGAGAACGGTAGAAGAATATTCCGATTGATATATTTTAGCTGCCTGTAAAAACAAACGCATTGATTCTTCATTCAATTTTTTCACCGGGGTTTCCCGTTAAATAACAGCAATAAAAAAGCCTCCCATACGGAGGCTTTTTTAATTATACCTGGTAATCTTTAGTTTGAACTGATATCAACTTTGTTTTTATCGCCACCGGCAACTACAATGTTGGTAGTAATCCTGTCGGCGCTGATACCTTCTTTTTCGATCAGTATCATCTTGATGGCATCAAGCCTTCTCTGGCAAACAGCCTGTGAAGATTTGGATGTTTCAGGATATCCTTTGATCACGATCTTACAATCGGGCCTTGTTTTCATTTTAGCTGCAATGGTTGCAAGCACTGCACGATTGTCTGATGCTACCGTTGTTGTATTTCCCCTGAAGTTGAGGCTTGGGTAGTCAGACGGGCAATTGGCATTTGCACCATCAGCACCATCACCACCGTCTTCACCACCATTCAATGGCATTCCTTTGCAACAGGCTGGATCCGGGCATTTACCAACACCATCAGCGTCAACAGGCTGGCATTCGGTAGGAGTGATCAGTTGCTTGTCTTTGCAATCCACCACGCCGTCACCATCCGTATCACGCATTACACCTTGAGCATCAACAGGGCAACCAGCCGGGGTGTTTGGTTCTTTATCAAACAGGTCTGCAACACCATCGCCATCAAAGTCATCAAGGCCTTTTTGTTTTTTAGCCAGCGTATCGATCCTGTCGGAAAGTTTATTGATCTGTGCCTGCAGGTTATTGTTCAGGCGGGCAACAGGATTGTCATACATCAACTGTTTTTTCGATTTCTTTCCGAAAACATATTCTATTCCCAAGTGGGTATAACTGAATTTATCTTTTTTATTGGTGCTGCTGTAACCTGTAGGAACCCTCCAGTTTACAAAACCATCCAGGTTATCTTCATCCAGGAAATGCATGGTATAACCAAGGTCAAGGTTCAGGTTTTTAGTGAGTTTAACACGAACACCTGTAGATATAGGCATGTATAATTCCGTGATATTTTTTTTCTTTCCATAAGGATACCAGGTAAGCCCGGTAGTACCTCTTTCCTGCCATTTTACATTCCAGCTGGCAAGCCCGGCGCCAATACCGAAATAAGGCACGATCCAGTTTTTCAGGTTTAACCAGTTGATATTACTGAACGTATATACCGCACTGAATGAACCCGCTATATTAATATGTGTTTTAAATGCTACAACAGGTTTTGAGAAATTCAATGTATCTGTTCCCTGAACTTTACTTTGATCTCCGCTGAGATTTCCCGCAATGAAATCTCCCTGGAAGGCGATCGAATGTGTAAGCTGGTATTTCACATTCAGGCCATAGCCCAGGTTCAGTTTGTTATTGGTAAAATCGTTTGATCCTCCGGCGATGACCGATGACTTCAAAATACCGGCGTTGATTCCAACGGAGAACTTATTGAACGGCTTTTTCCCTGAGAGAACTTTCACAGAGTCTGCTGATTTTTGAGCAAAACCAGTTAGTGCTATAGAAAAAAAGAGTAAGACAAAGGCCGCCCTTTTTCTAAGGATTTGAATCATAGCAGTAAGTATAGATATCATGAATAATGTGGTAAATATAGGAAAATTCAATAAATAATATTGATTGGCACAAAAATATGAGTTCGGGGTACCCCGGAAAATGATGTATGTCATCATGGATCAAAATCAAAATCCATTAATATTGCTGCTCCCTTTAAGGAAGAATCTGCTACTTTTGCCGAAAATATTCGGGGGAAAATTGCGGGCTGTTATATTTTCAATCGTTTCATCTTTGCAACTTAATGAAAATTAAGTTTTTAAGTCGGAATAAGAAAGATTATAAGCCTTGCATTTCATGAAAAAAAACAAAATCCCCTCAATACCCTGCAAGTTTTGTCATGGCCATTTGTGCCGGATGACCTGTAAACTATTGTCACCTTTGTGGGTGAGAGCGGCGAAGCCCTGCATTTTACTGCCCGTTTTCGATAGCCAGGATAATGCCCAACAGTAGCGGAAATATCATATTATTGTACCGGTTAAATAAAAAGAATTTATGTTGATTTGTAACAAATGCAGGTTATTGCTGATAATGATGGCGATAGGAATGGCAGCGATGGTATCCTGTACTTCTCCTTCAAAAGTTGTTTACTTTAATAATTTTAAAGACACGGCTATTGCTGCTAACCAAAAAGACAGCCTGGCGAAAAAACTTCATATCGGCCAATACGATTTTGAAAACCTTATACAAAAGAATGACCAGTTGTGGATCACTGTAGGCGGTTCCAATATCAACGACCTGCTGGTAATAAATTCGGCGAATGGCGTTCCGGCAGGAACGGCTACTTCAACACTTCCGCAGGGAGGAAGCTCAACAGGTTATTTTGTAGAGGCTGATGGTAAGGTTAAATTGCCATACCTCGGGGCGGTTAAGGCAGAAGGCCTTACAAGGCGCCAGCTCGAAACATTTCTTACAGAGAAATTAAAAGATTTTACAAAAGATCCCATTGTGAATGTTCGCTTTCTCAATTATGGGTTCTCTGTAATGGGAGAAGTAACAAAGCCCGGCAGGTATCCCATGGTTACTGAAAGAACAACCATACTGGAAGCCCTCAGCATGGCCGGCGACCTGAGCGATATGGGAAAACGTGAATCCGTTCTGGTTATCCGTGAAGTGAACGGGCAGCGTGAATTTGCCAGGATAAACCTGTTGTCGAAGGATGTTTTTACTTCGCCCTACTACTATCTTAAAACCAATGATGTGATCTATGTAGAACCGGCCAAAGCCAGGTTCATCAACAGAACAGGTATCCCGCAATACCTGGGCATCGCAGCTGTTGGTATATCTTTGCTCATTACCATCATCAACCTTGTTAAATAGTTCAACACTCCAGCATAATGATAGCTAATATCCCGGAATTCAATAATGCGCCGAAAGATTCAATAGACCAAAGCCAGCAGATAAAACGTGTTGTTTACAGGATACTTCCTTTCTGGCCACTCATAATTCTGGTAATACTGCTTTGCCTTTTTGGAGCGTATACCTACATGCGCTATGCTACACCTGTGTACGAGGCCAACGCAAGGATCATCGTTAACGACGATACACAGGAGAAAAGCACCAACCTGCTGGAGGCATTTAAAATCGACGCACGCAACATCACCAATGAAACAGAACGTGAACTGGAAGTGCTCCGTTCAAAAGACCTGCTGCATAAGCTGGTGGTTCAATTACAACTCAACGTACAGTACAGTCAGAAAGGTTTTGTAAGAGAAGGACAGTTTTATGATAACCTTCCCATAACACTGGAACTCGCCGACCCAGATTCAATAAGAACAAAATTCACCGGCGAAGTGAAAGTGGTAAATGGCCAGGTGAGTTTTATGAATGAACTGTTCGCCGTTGATACTTTTGTGCATACCAAAAAATTCGGTGATGTAAAATGGCATATCAACAAGGAGAACGTGGTGGCCAATACTGAAAAGATCTTTCTCACCATTTATCCTGTATCAAGCGCTGTGCATGCGATCAAGAGCGCTCTTGATATCAAACCTATTACCAAACAATCTTCTATACTTGAATTAACATACCACGACCAGATACCCGGGCGGGGCGTACTTATTCTTGATAACCTCATTGCTCTTTACGGCAGAACTTCAAAGGAATTTAAAACGAGGATGTATGACAATACACTCCGCTTTCTTGATGAGCGTCTCAGGCTGGTGGCAGATGAATTGAGCGGTGTTGAAAAAAATCTCCAGAGTTTTAAATCATCTCAGGGTATTGTTGACCTGAGCGCTGAAGGAACTTTATTCCTCGATCAACTGAAACAGACCGACAGCAAGATCAGCGAACTGGATGTGCAGATGGAAGTGATCAAACAGATTGAGCAATATGTTGCAAGGCGTAATAACACCGGCAGTACTGTTCCCGCAACACTGGGTTTGACAGACCCCGTGTTAACAGGTTTGCTGAATGAATTGTTCAAAGCTGAATTTGATCTCGAAAAACTTAAGCAGAATACCGGTGGAAAAAATCCACAGATAGAAGTGCTGGAAGACCAGATCGCAAGACTTAAACCCAGTATCACTTCAAGTCTGAATAACCTCAAAACCGGCATAACGGTAAGCCGTGCGCGGTTGCAGCAGGATAACGACAGGCTGAGCTCAAACCTCAATAAGATTCCACAGAAGGAAAGATTGTTGCTGGATATCAGCCGCCAACAGGGTATTAAAAATGCCATCTACACTTTCCTCCTTCAAAAGCGTGAAGAATCTGCCATTGCAGCCGCTTCCGTGGTTAATAATTATCGCGTTATTGAAAAGCCGGAATCAGGTGGTATCGTAAAGCCGATCGGCAAAAAAATATATACCATCAGCATCATCCTGGCGATACTGATCATTGTAGTATATATATATATCAAAGAATTTTCCAACAGCAGGTTGCTGTTCCGCAGCCAGATCGAAAGCAGGCTTGCTACTCCCATTGCAGGTGAACTGATATTTCAACAGAACGACAACAAATCACCGCTGGTAGTTGGCGAAGGCAAACGTTCCCTCATCGCAGAACAGTTCAGGGAATTGCGTACCAACCTCAGCTATATTACAGCCAATACACCGGATCCATGCAAGGTGATCCTCGTAACATCTTCCATACCAAATGAAGGAAAGAGCTTTGTAGCCATCAACACCTCTGTTAGCCTCTGCCTCACCGGTAGTAAAGTGGTATTGCTTGAATTCGATCTTCGCAAACCGAAGATCAGCAGTGTACTTGGTGTAAAACGGGAACCGGGGCTCAGTAATTATTTTATCGGGAAAGCCACCGTTGACCAGATCGTTTGCCCTCATCCTGAAATAGAAAATTTCAGCATTATTCCTTCCGGCCCCATTCCACCAAATCCCGCCGAACTGATGAGCACGCCAAAGCTGGCAGCGTTGATTGAAAGATTGAAGAAAGATTTTGATTATGTAGTGATCGATTCGCCACCGGTGGCATCCGTTACAGATGCCAAGATCCTTGCAGGCATGGCCCATTTAACACTCTACATCATCAGGCATAATTATACTGATATCAGCTTCCTGCAACTCATTAATGATAATTACCAGAAGAATACATTCCCTAACCTCAATATCATCTTCAATGGTATTGGCAACAGGAAGAAAATAGGTTACGGCTACAGCAAAGGTGGTTATGGTTACGGCTATGGCTATGGCTACGGTTATGGTTACGGCTATGGCTATACAGAGAATGTAAAGAAAAAGCCACTCTGGAAAAGATTGCTTGGCATTAAGTAATACGCTACACAGTACATGTTTATCATCGCAGAAATAGCACAGGCACACGAAGGCAGCCTGGGAATTGCGCATTCATACATTGATGCATTGGCACAAACCGGTGTTGATGCTGTTAAGTTCCAGACGCATATTGCAGAGGCAGAGAGCAGCATTCATGAACCCTTCAGGGTTAAGTTCAGTTATGAAGATGCCACCCGGTATGATTACTGGAAACGGATGGAATTCACGCCCGAACAATGGGCCGGGTTGAAATCGCATTGCGAAGAAAAAGGCATTGAGTTTATCTCTTCTCCATTCAGCATGGCTGCTGTTGACCTGCTGGAAAAGCTGGAAGTAAAAAAATACAAGATCGGTAGCGGCGAAGTGAGCAACCTGCTGATGCTGGAAAAGATCGCAGGTACCGGTAAGGATATCATACTATCATCAGGCATGAGTTCACTGGTTGAACTGGACAATACGATTAACTTTTTAAAACCTTTCGGCAAAAGGCTATCGGTAATGCAGTGCACCACCGCATATCCAACAGTGGCAGGTCAGTGGGGATTAAATGTGTTGCCGGTTTTGAAACAACGTTACCAGTTGCCCACCGGTTTCTCGGATCATAGTGGTGATATTTTTTCATGCCTTGCTGCTACAGCACTGGGAGCTGAATTGCTGGAGTTTCATGTGGTGTTTGACAAAGCGATGTTCGGCCCTGATGCAAGAGCTTCACTTACCATAGAACAGGTTAAGAAACTGGTGCAAGGCGTGAAGGAGATTACAACCGACCTCGAAACAAATCTCAGCAAAGAATCAAGTGAAGGTTTTGCTGAACTTAAAAAAATATTCCAGAAATCACTGGCGGTGAATAAAGCTCTCGATAAAGGTCATGTCATCAACTTTGACGACCTGGAAGCCAAGAAACCTGCAGGCTACGGTATCAATGCAGGTGATTTTAAAAACGTGATCGGCAAAAAATTATCACGAAATAAATCAGCACAGGATTTTCTTACAGAAGATGACCTGGAAGCATAAGCAAATTCTACAACCCGGATCAGCCAATAAATATGAGTAAAAGAAAAATCTGCGTAGTGATAACGGCAAGGCCGAGTTACAGCAGGGTGAAAACCGCTTTGCAGGCTATCAAGGAGCATCCGCAACTGGAATTGCAACTGGTAGTGGCAGCATCGGCTCTCCTTGATCGTTATGGAAGTGCTGTGAATTTTATTGAAAAAGATGGATTTGAAATAACAGCCAAAGTTTTCAATGTGCTGGAAGGAGAGAACCTCACTGCAGCAGCCAAAACAACCGGCATCGGGATTCTCGAACTGTCAACCGTGTTTGATAATATCAAACCCGATATCATAGTTACGATAGCCGACCGCTTTGAAACAATGGCCACTGCTATTTCAGCTTCATTCATGAATATTCCGTTGGCGCATATACAGGGCGGAGAAGTTACAGGGAATATCGACGAAAAAGTGAGGCACAGTATAACCAAGCTGGCCGATTATCATTTTGTAGCATCCGAATCGGCAAGGGAAAGGGTATTGAAACTGGGAGAAGACCCGGCGTTTGTTTTCAACACCGGATGCCCTTCAATTGATCTTGCTGCCTCCATTATGAAAGAACCTGCTTTGAATTTTGATCCTTATAAAAAATACGGCGGCGTTGGCAGCACGCCCGATCTTTCAAACGGCTACATCGTTGTGATGCAGCACCCGGTTACAACGGAATATGCCGATAGTCGCAAACACATCGCAGAAACATTGTACGCTATTA
Organism: Bacteroidota bacterium; assembly: GCA_018268185.1. Lineage (GTDB taxonomy): Bacteria > Bacteroidota > Bacteroidia > Chitinophagales > Chitinophagaceae > Ferruginibacter. Next base: position 6,596 of record JAFDXA010000436.1, on the reverse strand, counting down.
AGGATATTGATATTCCTGTGCTTTGGTTCTGGCCAAATGTGGATGCCGGAGCAGACGGAACTTCTTCCGGTATCAGGTCGTTCAGGGAACAGTATCGTCCTTCACACATGCACTTTTTCAAGAACATGGAAGGCGATGATTTCCTGAGGCTGCTCGCCAATTCAAAATGCCTGATCGGTAACTCAAGCGTTGGCATCAGGGAATGCGCTTATATGGGAGTACCCGTAGTGAATATCGGCAGCAGGCAAACGAAAAGAGACCGTGGCAATAACGTAATAGATGTGAATTATAACCGTGAAGAAATCGTGAGCGCTATCAAGCATTGGTTGAACGCTGACAAGGCGAAGTCTTCTGATGTATATGGTGGTGGAGATGCAGGCAAACAGATCGCCGGATTGCTGGCAACAAAACCACTTCGCTTCCACAAAACCATCGCTTACTAATGAAAGTGATCGCCATCATACCGGCACGTGGCGGCTCAAAAGGAGTTCCGGGAAAAAACAAGAAACCCATCGATGGTAAACCGCTTATCGCTTATACCATTGAAGCAGCATTGGCATCAGGAAAAATTTCCGACATATTTGTAAGCAGTGATGATGAAGATATTCTGAACTTGTGCAGTGCTTACGAAAAAATAAAAATTCACCGGAGAGATAATGCACTTGCAACAGACAACAGCCCGGTTGCCGATACTGTAAAACAGATCATCAGTTCAACAACCTGTGATGCCATTATGTTGCTGCAACCAACGGCTCCCATCAGAACAGGAAGGAACATAGATGAAGCCATCAGCCTGCTGGAATCCGCTTCACACATCAACACTGTTATATCAGTGGTGGAGATGACGGATATTCATCCTGCACGCATGTACTGGAAACAACATGATACACTTGTTCCCATACTATCGGAATTTGAACAGGTTAGAAGACAGGATATTCCTCCTGCTTATTACAGGAACGGATCGATTTACCTTGTAAGAAAAGAGGCTTTTGAGAAAGAACATTCACTGATGATAAAACCGATCATGCCTTATACAATGCCTTTTGATTGGTTGTTGAATATTGACGAACCCAGGGATATCATTATTGCAGAAGCATTGATCCCTGCATGGAAAAAAGGTTTGCTCGGATGATCGTATTAAATGCAGAACCGAATGGGTACAGCCAGAAAGCCATCGAAAACTGGAAGGCTAAGGGATATACTTACAAAGCATCCGGTTGGGATGAGATCATCAATACAGATACTTTTCCCGGCGTTCACATACTCATTGTTCGGTTGGCAAGAAAAGTAGACAGGGCAATTGTAGAGAAATTTCCATCACTAACACACCTGGTTTCAGCAACAACCGGCCTGGATCATATTGATGTTGATGTGCTCCATGAAAAGAATATCAAACTGGTTTCACTGAGAGGGCAGGATGATTTCCTGCGTACCATTCCATCTACAGCAGAACATACATGGGCCCTGTTGCTTGCCTTGATCAGGAATATTCCGGCAGCCAATGAAGATGTAAAGAAAGGAAACTGGCAGCGTGATCTCTTCAGGGGCTACCAGCTGAAAGATAAAAAAATCGGTATCGTGGGCCTGGGAAGAACCGGATCCAAAGTGGCAACCTATGCAAAGGCCTTCGGTATGGAGGTACAGTTCTTTGATCCTTATGTAACAGGCAATGATTACACAAAGTGTAGTTCACTGGAAGAACTATTAAGCAGCAGCGATATCATCAGCCTGCATGTGCATCTCACTGCAGAAACTGAAAAACTCATCAACGCCGGTAATATAAAATCAGTAAAGAGTGGTAGCCTCCTCATTAATACATCAAGAGGAAAGATCGTTGAAGAAACGGTTGTTGCAGCAGCATTGCATTCAAAACAGATTGCCGGCCTGGCAACAGATGTGCTGGCAACCGAATTGTCAACACTACAGTCGAGCCCACTCTGGCAGGCACAACAGCGAAATCAAAACATCATTATAACTCCCCATATCGGCGGCGCAACCAACGATGCCATGTGGGCCTGTGAAGAATTCATCAGCAGTCTCGTATGACCGACAAGAGAACCGACATTGCCTATATCATATCTCATGGTTTTGCAGCAAGGATGTTGTTGCAGACCGACCTTTTGGGCAGACTTATCAGGAAAGGATATAAGATCGCAGTAATAACACCGGCAAAGAACGACCAGAACCTGATCAACTACGCCAAAGAACATGGAATAGAAATGATCGAATACAACCCCAGTTCGTCTTTATGGCAGGGTGAATACATGCGCATCAGGAAATATCTTTTTGAAGACATTAAAAAGAATGCAGCGCTTTGGGAAAAACATCTCCGCGACCTCAAAATGGCAGGTTCTTTTTCCCGCCGGTTTAAAATTCAACTCTATTACGTACTCTATCTCATTCTCAACAACCTTCCTTTTTTAAGAAAATGGTTGGCTGGGTATGAAAAAAAATCCCTGAAGGATCCGGCAGCCGACGAACTGCTGGCAAAACTGGATCCGAAATTATTGATCGCCACTTACCCGATGAACCTTCCGGAAAGCCGGTTGTTGTATGCAGGGAATAAGTCAGACCGTGTGAGAACGGTCATTCACTTACTGAGTTGGGATAATATAACCTGTAAAGGATATTTCCCGCAGCTGGCGAGCCGGTATATATCCTGGGGAAATATCATGACACAGGAATTTATGGAGTTCTATAAAATGCCGAAAGAGCATATTTATAATACAGGTGTTCCTCATTTCGACCTGCATAAAGGCACACAGGGTTCTTTGAATTATAAAGAGATCATCAAGGCCAAAGGATTGAATCCTGAAAAGCCTTACATTTTCTTTGCATTGGGGGCTCCTTATTTTTCTCCAACTGAAATTGATATTGCAGAATGGCTGGCGAAAAAAATTGAGCGGGATGAGTTTGGTGATATGCAGCTAATCATTCGTCCGCACCCGCAGAACCTGAGTGATAATAAGGCCGATACCATACTCAAAGAAAGGTTGAAAGCCATGCAATCATCGAGGGTGGTGATAGACTGGCCAAAAATGCTCAAAAGCAGCAGCCTGAACTGGAGCATGCAGATGGATGATATGCTGGAATTCGCCTACCTGCTGGAAGGTTGCAGGTTGTCGATCAATTCCGGTTCAACAGTATCCATTGATTCATTGCTGCACGATAAACCGGTGATACAACCCCTCTTCGATGCAAAGCCCGGCCTGCCGTGGTGGCAATCGGTAGACAGGGTTTGGGATTACACCCATTGCAAAAAACTGGTTGATCTTGGCGGTGTGATCGCCACAAAAAATTTTGAAGAATTTGAATTTGAAATACGACGCTATCTTGATAACCCGGCTTACTCATTAGCCCGCATGCAGCAGGCCCGGTTTGAAGAAGTTGGCGTTAATGATGGCAATGCTACTGAAAGGGTGGTGGAGGCCATTGAAACAATTATTAACCTGCATTAATCAATCAATTCAATCGTAAATAAATGGAAACAAATCAACAAAAAGAAACACAGAGCTACTTTGATGCTTTTGCAAAAGACTGGAAACAGAAAGCACAAGGTGAAAAACTGCATAAGGTAAATGTGATCAGCCAGCGCAATGGATATGTGCTGGAAGTGATCAGGTCACGTAGTGAGAATATTAAAACACTGGATGTTGGTTGCGGCACCGGCGAACTGGTACATGATATTGCCCGCATGGGAATACATGCAGTTGGTGTTGATTTTGCCAATGAAATGATCAAAGAAGCCGATGAAGTTGCAAAGAAAGAAAATCTTTCAACAGCAGAATTTCATACCGGTTCTATTTTTGAATTTCCTATTGCAGACGAATCACTGGATGTTATTTCTGCAAACGGTTTCATTGAGTACATTTCTCATGAACAGCTCAATACATTCATGGCCAATTCATACAAACAACTCCGTAAGAACGGGTCATTGGTATTCGGTACCCGCAACAGGTTGTTCAATATCGTGTCCATGAATCAATATACGCTCGATGAGATCGACAGCAATAACCTTGATAGACTTACACGTGAATCTGTAAAAGTTGCAACCATTTCTTCACCATCAGAATTGCTGGATGTAGAAACAGTTGACCTGGAACCGGCCACACGCAAGCATACGAATACAGGTGGTATAGAAGTAACTACACGCTTCCAGTTTACGCCTGCACAATTGGTAAAAATGCTGCACGCACACGGATACACAGTAAAAGAACTTTGCCCGGTGCATATTCACGGCGTATCTCCCGTTTTTGCGGCAGATCACAAGGAGGCCCATTTCAACATCTCAAACCTGTTGACCGATATCACCAATAAAGAAAAACACAACAGGTATAAAGTGATACCTTATGCATCTTCTTTCATGGTGCATGCTGTTAAATAAACAGAATGAGCGATAAGGTTACCATTATCATGTACCATTATGTGCGGGATCTTGCCAATTCAAAATATCCCGCCATCAAAGGCCTTGATGCTGCTTTGTTCAGTGAACAGGTTGCTTACCTCGATAAGCATTACCGGGTAATCAGCATGGAACAACTGATCGACAGCATCGAGCATGGAACTTCATTGCCGGCGAAAAGCGCCCTGCTTTCTTTTGACGACGGTTATACCGATCATTACGATTATGTAATGCCGGTTCTGAGAAAATACAGGATGCAGGGCTCTTTCTTTCCGCCTGCCAAAGCCATACTGGAAGGAAGATTGCTCGATGTAAACAAAATACATTTTATCCTTGCTGCAACTTCTGATGAAGACCTGCTGATACAGGAATTGTTTGCACAACTCGATAAGTACAGGCAGGAATACCAGCTTATCAGCAATGAGGCTTATTATGAAAAACATGCAGTGGCCCGAAGGCGCGACAATGCCAGAGTAATGTTCATCAAACAGATGCTGCAGGTGGTTTTGCCTGAAAAACTCCGGTTGGTCATCTGCGATCACCTGTTCAATAAATATGTAAGCAACGATGAAGCCGCTTTCTGCAGGGAACTTTACATGAGTCCCGACCAGATCCGTGAACTTCGGGCAGAGGGCATGCACATCGGCAGCCACAGTTATGATCACTACTGGCTTGGTTCACTCACTAAGCAAAAACAGGAGGAAGAGATCAGCAGGTCGATGGATTTTTTAAAAACAGTGGGGGTTGATCTCAATAACTGGACGATGTGTTATCCTTACGGAAACTACAACCAGGATACCATCGATATACTTACAAACAACCAGTGCAAACTGGCGCTTACTACTCATACGGCGATCGCTTCACTGAAATCGTATACAAGATTTGAATTGCCCAGGCTTGACACCAATGAGATACCGAAAGAAGCTTCGGCACCGGTGAATCATTGGTTTGAAGAAGCTTAATATTTTTACCAGATGTTCAAACGGATCTTCCTTGCTTTACGCGGACATATTGCCGGGCGTGCCCTGTTCAATACAAAGCTCAACTATGTAGGCAGGAATATTACCGTGCAGGCGAATAAAAGTAATATTCATTTTGCACGATCAGTATCGGTGCAGGATAATGTTTTCATACAGGGAAACGGAACATTTACGGTTGGTGAAAAATGTATCATAAAAAGAGATGCATACATCATCTGCAGTAAAGGCGAATTCAGGATGGGGAATAATTCAGGCATTGGCAAACGTTGCGAAATATCAGTCAATGGCGGGTCGATCACGATCGGCAATCATGTGCGTATTGCGTCCAATGTTTTTATCACCAATGCGAACCACGACTTTTCAGAAACCGGCAAACCGATCATGGAACAGGGCGTTGTTACAAGAGATGTAGTTATTGAAGATGATGTATGGATCGGCCATGGCGCTATCATACTACCCGGCGTGAGGATCGGCAAAGGTGCGATCATTGCCGCGGGTGCTGTTGTTACCAAAACGGTTGAACCCCTTGCGATCGTTGGCGGGAACCCGGCCCGGTTTATAAAATCTCGGTGATGGTTAGCCAACTGTTTTAAAATCTAAGAAAGGTTTTGAGTTTACATAGAATCAAAAAATCGCGGAGCATTAAGGACGGACTTAACTTCTTAGGTACCGGCATTGCATCCCAGGCGATCATTTTTCTATCCAACATTTTTGTGATCCGGGCATTGGGCCCCGAACTCAGGGGGTACTATTCTTTTCTCGGCATCATAGGCTTCTTTCTCATTCCCATCTTTTCATTTGGTTTCCTCGCCGGCCTTGGTTATTACGTTTCATCAAAAAAATACAATCCCGCCAATATCAGCAAAACAGTGATCATCATCGCCCTGTTAAGAAGCGCTGTGATCATCTTTATGGTATTGTTGCTGAAATATTTCAACCTGCTTGGTAAAACAGGTAATTCTTTGTCGGTTTGGTATATCCTGCCGGTGTTGCTTACATTTCCGCTGAACATGATCAAGGAATCATTTCACCGGGTATTGCTGGCAGATTCACAATATGCCAAAGGAAATACCTTAAGTATTATTTATTCCATATCGTCTCCTGTTATCGTTTTTCTGCTGGTGGTAATATTCCGGCTCGATTTTACAGGTGTTGTTATCGCTATTGTAGCTTCCAATGTGATCAACTTCATTATTACAGTTGCGATGGTGAAC
>JAFDXA010000435.1 GCA_018268185.1 Bacteroidota bacterium | reverse complement strand
ATTACAACAAGAGGAGGAAATGAAACGGTCATTATTGAAAATATTCCTGGTAGCAGCGATCATAGTTCAGGTAGATTATTGATAGGACCGGATAGAAAAATATATTACGCTGCCGGGGATATGGGAGCCAACCAGTTTTCATTAAGGTGTAATCCCAACAGGGCCCAGGATGTACCAACTCCGGCTCAGTTAAGTGCGGGAGATTATACAGCATACCAGGGGAAAATATTACGCATCAACATGGATGGAACCATACCAACAGATAACCCGGTTGTAAAATCGATCAAAAGTCATATCTATACATTCGGCCACCGAAATCCCAACAGCCTGGTATTTGCGAGGAATGGATCCAACCCTCCTTTTCCCGGCGCTAAATTATACAGCGCCGAAAACGGGCCCGCAGAAGATGATGAGATCAACCAGTTGTTGCCGGGGCAGAACTATGGCTGGCCTTATATTTCCGGTTACCAGGATAATAAAAAATATCAATATCGCAACTGGTCATCAGCATCCAATTGTTCATCCCAACCTGCACCGGGAAGTGAACCGGAATGTTCAACACCACCTGCAGGGGCAAGAATCATGAACGAATCTGATACAACACTCCCCAATTTTCAACCACCGATGCGTACTTTTTTCACAGCACCGGGGGCCATTCCCTGTAACTGGCTCAGTAATCCAACAGTGGCGCCATCCAGCATAGATTTTTATGGCTTTGGAAATAAGATACCGGGCTGGCAGAATTCGATATTGATGACAACGTTGAAGGAAGGAACCATATTCCGGTTGAAACTAAGTGCTGATGGAAATAGTTTTGTAAATCTTTCAAACGGTTCCGATACTGCCAGGTATTTCAGGGAAGAAAACCGTTTCCGCGATATTGCAATAGGGAATGACGGGATCACCTTTTATTTAATTACCGACAGTGTTGGGCAAACATCCGGCCCAACAACCGGCAATACCAATGTGCTCAATAACCGTGGAAGTATTTTGATGTACAGGTATGCCGGTTCAGTGCTTGATATGGCTCCTGGACCTGTTATCGCCAATAACCCGAGAATATTTATCAAGATGTTCCCGAATCCAACGACCCGGACCTTGTATATCGAAAGTAAAAGGAATGTTGTAAAACCGATATTTTATCAGTTATATGATATGCAGGGACGGTTGATGCTCACCGGTTCCAGCAACAAGGATAATTTTGAAATTAATGTGGAACGTTTGAGTGCGGGTATGTATACAATAAGATTATACAATGGTCATGACATAACATTGATAACCGAGAAGATACTTGTAAAATAAAAAAATCACACGAACAAAACTCACCGGGAGTATTATTCGTGTGATCATTTAACCAGGAAAAACTGTTCTTATATTTTTCCAACCATATTCGCAGGTATCACCCAGGCATCAAACTCTTCGGGGGTTACATAACCGAGTTTAACTGCCATTTCTTTAAGTGTAGTTCCCTGCTTGTGCGCTTTCTGCGCTATTTCAGCAGCTTTGTAATAACCGATCTTTGTATTGAGTGCAGTAACAAGCATCAATGAATTATCCAGATGTTTCTTGATGTTCTCCTTGATAGGCTCTATGCCAACAGCACATTTATCATTGAAAGAAACACAGCCATCACCGATCAACCTGGCGCTGTGCAGGAAATTGTAGATCATCACCGGTTTGAAAACATTCAGTTCAAAATGACCATTACTTCCACCGATACTGATGGCTACATCATTTCCTATAACCTGTGCAGCAATCATGGTAAGTGCTTCACATTGCGTTGGATTTACTTTGCCCGGCATGATGGATGATCCCGGTTCATTATCGGGAATGAATATTTCACCAATACCGCTTCTTGGGCCTGATGAAAGCATGCGTACATCGTTGGCGATCTTCATTAAACTTACCGCAACTGTTTTCAGTGCACCATGCGCTTCCACGATGGCATCATGTGCGGCTAATGCTTCAAACTTATTGGCGGCAGTTACAAAGGGAAGTTTGGTGAGTTTGGCAATATGTGAGGCCACATTTTTGTCATAAGACGGAGGTGTGTTGATGCCTGTACCAACGGCAGTGCCGCCGAGTGCCAGTTCACTTAAATGTGCCAATGAATTCTTAATGGCTTTCAATCCATGGTCAAGTTGAGAAACATAACCACTAAATTCCTGCCCGAGTGTAAGTGGCGTAGCATCCATGAAATGCGTACGGCCTATTTTAACCACTTTCTTAAACGCTTTCGCTTTTTTATCGAGGGTATCACGTAGTTTTTTAATTCCCGGAATGGTAGTTTCTACCAGGATCTTGTAAGCTGCTATGTGCATCGCAGTAGGGAAGGTATCGTTACTGCTTTGTGATTTGTTTACATCATCATTAGGGTGAAGATATTTGTCCTTGTCTGATAATTTTCCGCCGTTGAGTACATGCCCGCGGTATGCTACCACTTCATTCACATTCATATTGCTTTGCGTGCCGCTTCCGGTTTGCCATACCACAAGCGGGAAATAAGCATCCAGTTTTCCATCCAGGATTTCTTTGCAGACTTTACCGATGAGGTCGGCTTTTTTCTTTGGTAAAACACCCGCTTCGTAATTGGTTATTGCGGCTGCGTGTTTCAGATAGGCAAAAGCACGAATGATCTCCTTAGGCATCCTGTTGATGTCCTGTGCGATCTTGAAATTGTCAATGCTGCGCTGGGTTTGAGCTCCGTAGTATGCATCAATGGGCACTTTAACTTCTCCCATGGTATCTTTTTCAATCCTGTAATCCATATAGATTTTTTTAGGGCTCAAAGGTAGCAGAATTGACATAAAAAAATAGCCCGCTCTTTTCAGAACGGGCCCTGGTATGCGGATTTTGCTCAATGCCTGATTATGATCTGCTCCACAGCAACGATTCCCGAATCTTTATAAAGAACTGCTGTATAAGTGCCGGACGGAAGTACAGATAAATTAAGCTGCTGTGATGAAAGCTGGATCGGAATACCCTTCAACTTTCTTCCGCTGGCATCAAAGATTCCCAACATGGCTGGTGAAGCATTTGATTTTACAAGGATGGCAGAACCATCCGACGGGTTGTTGTAAATCGCAAACAATGGCCGGTCGGTTTTGATCTCTATTTTTCTTACTTCAGAATAAGATGATGTGCCATCAAGATCAACCTGCTTCAAACGATAATAGTTCATTCCTTTTACTGGAAACGGATCGGTAAACTGGTAGTACCTGGTTGTTGTACTGTTACCTGCAGCTTTTACCTGGCCGATTTTTTCAAACCGGAAACCATCAATGCTTCTTTCAACATCAAAATAACTGCTGTTTATTTCGTTGGCAGTCTGCCAGTCGAGCAATACTGTTTTGTCCTTCAGGCTCGCATTGAATGAAAGCCATTTTACCGGAACGATTCCATTCTTGGTAAAGCTCACTACATTGGTAAGCGACCAACGGTTATTGCTGTCAAGTGTTCTCACGAACAAATAGTGTACGGCATTGGTGAGCGGAGAGATGTCGGTATTGAAACCGAAATCAACTATATTATTTCCCCTCGGGTTAGTAAATGGTATGGCCGTTCCGTTTCCGAAACCCGGATCAGTATCAATGAAATATTCCCCGGCTTTTATGTTCAGCGGATCAGGTTTGAATTCTTTAAAGAACCCAAAGAAATTAGTGATCGACCAGTTCCCATTGTTATCCCTGCTGCGGATGCATAGTTTATGAAACCCTTCACTCAGGGAAGTTGTATTAACTGCTACTGCAAGATCCGTGATAGATGCTGCGGCTGTAACAGGAATATTAGTTCCGTTACCGAAGCCGGGATCAGTATCTACAAAATATTCCATCTTAGAAACATTGGCTGCCGGCGATCTTTCTTTGAAGAAAAGCCACCTGTTGGTGATCGACCAGCTTCCATTATTATCTTTCGACCTGAGCAGGATATTATGAAATCCATAAGCGAGTGCGGTAATATCTACCGTAAAAAATACATCGGGCACACTGGCTCCCGGTGTAATGGTAACCGCTGTTCCGTTACCGAAGCCGGGGTCTGTATCGATAAAATACTCAAGCCTGTTTACAGTAGTTGCTGGTGCAAGGTCTTTGAAGAAAAGCCACCTGTTGGTGATCGACCAGCTTCCGTTATTGTCTCTTGATCTCATGAAAATAGTATGAAATCCCCTTGGTTGCGCTGTTACATCAACCGTAAAGAAAACTTCAGAGATAGTAGCTCCTGGCGTAATGGTGACTGCTGTGCCATTTCCGAATCCCGGGTCGGTATCAATAAAATATTCCAGGCGATTTACGGTGGTTGCGGGTGCAAGGTCTTTGAAGAAAAGCCACTTGCTGGTTACAGACCAGTTCCCGTTATCATCTCTTGACCGAAGGAAGATGTTGTGGAAACCTCGCGATAATGCGGTAATGTCAACCGTAAAAAAAACATTTGATATGTTGGCGCCAGGTGTGATGCTAACAGCCGTTCCGTTTCCGAAGCCGGGATCTGTATCAATAAAATATTCCAGCCGGTTGATATTGCTGGCAGCCAGGATGTCTTTAAAAAATAACCAGCGTTGCGACAAGGACCATTTGCCATTACTGCTGTGCGATCTAACGAACAGGTTGTTGAATCCTTTATTGAGTGAGCCGGTATTTATATTGAATGAAAGGTTGCTGATATTGGCCGCATCGGCAGCGTTCACGCCGGTTCCGTTTCCGAACCCCGGATCAGTATTGAAAAAATATTCTATACTATCGATGACCTGCGCTTTTGAAGGCGACACAAAACTGCAACCTATGAATACTGCAAGCAGTATCCGTTGAATCTGTTTCATAACAAACCATTTTAGATTGAGCAATGAACTGAACAAACCTTACTGGTTTATTTTCGTGCTGATGATAACACTCAATACATTGTTTGTTACAATGGGAGGTACTGAAAGTTTATAAACAGAAGGCACATCGGGCATACCTGATTTTACATAAGGCGTTGTATTGCCATAAGCCCCACAGTCAACAGAGCCGTAACCGGTAGTAATGCCCGGGCCGGGATTTTTGAGTACAAATCTTCCGTCGTTGCTGTTTGTGCCTTGTGTTGGATAACCAACAAATACTGTAGACATATCAATATTTGCCTGGTTGTTGTTGGCGGTACCAAAATAATTACTGTAGCTGATATTGCTTTCCACGAGGCAGTTGGTAAGTGAAGAAATGCTTCCCGCCACCATGATATTACTCCTCAAAGTAAAATTCTGGAAAGCGCTGCCATAGGCTGCACCACTGGCATGCATGATATTGTTCTGGAAAGTTCCGTTATCATCACCGTCGAAACTGGTTCCTGCCAGTATAATGTTGTTTGCGATCATGATATTGGTATGTGTACCACCCTGTGCAATACTACCATCAATATAACATTGTAAAACCTGCACGTTGGTGCTGCCGGAGTTATAAAAATATACTGTTCCCTGTACACGATTTCTTCTGAATAGAATGTTGTTGGTAGAAGTGCCGTATCCGATATATATCGTTGAAGATATCGTCATACCCATGATTACAGAGTTGGCGGCTCCGCTTCCCAGGTACATGTTTGATACTACAGAGGCAGCTGTATTTGCCTGCAGGTCGGGGTTGGCACCGCCGATACCGGAACCAAGAAAATATCCATTACCGATAACTACCAGCCTTTTGGTGAGTGAAAACTCTCCGTAACTGGTACCACTTGGTTCAAAATGTAAAGTATCTCCATTTACAACGCTGGCATTATCGTTTGCCGCCTGCGCAGTTGTAAAGTCAGCAGGAACGCCTGTGTTGTTGATGCGCCATATTTTTGCGAAGGATGTGCTTGCTATACAGATAGTGAGAGCAAGCAAAATAAAACTCTTTTTCATACAATTTATTTTAAGGTCATAATAAATAAGGTAGTACGACAAAAGTCTAAAACTCTGCAGGCGCAGGAATACCCGCTTGTGGGTATTTTACCCGGGGAGGGGCACAAAAAAGCCGATCTGTAAGGATCGGCAATATTTTTCAGAAGCGTAACTACTTCCCTTTAAAAACCGGTTTTCTTTTTTCAAGAAAGGCTGTTGTTCCTTCTTTCATATCTTCTGTAACAAAGCAATCACCAAATGATTCGATCTCTTTATCATAGCCACTTTTACCATTGGTATATGCACTGTCGCTTACTACGGCAACGTTCACACATTCAATGATCTTGCTTACTGCAACAGGCGCTT
>JAFDXA010000434.1 GCA_018268185.1 Bacteroidota bacterium | reverse complement strand
TACTACGATCACTGGTTCTTCCAACGAATTCAGGGGAATTGAAATAGTCAGCGCAAGTTCCGCTACGGCTACCAGTATCCAGGGAAATACCATTTCTGGGATCAATCAAACAACCAGCAGGGCTTCAACAAACACCATCAATTCATGTTTTATTGGCATCATGTGTGGGAGCGCTGCCGTTGGTAAATACAACGTAGGAACTACAACCGGAAATACCATTGGCGACCTTGCCGGTAGTTCAACCATTGTGATCAATGAATCATCTACAACCGCCAACACAGCGCCGGCCCTTGGGATCATGGATTTTGGTAATGCAAGCAATTCTATCTCGAATAATAACATAGGCTCTATTACCGTACAGGGAGCAGGTACAACGGTTGGCTTCAGGGCTATCTATGTTTATACAACTACAGGGTTAACCGAAACGATAACCAATAATACCATCGGCGGAGGCTCGGCCCCGATCTCCATGCAGCAAACCGGATCCTATGTAAACTACCTGATCGAATGCAGGCAGGCAAATGGTACCATAACCGGTAATGTGATCCAGAATGTGAGCTCAAAGGCAAACACTGCCACAACGGTTGTTCTTTCAGGAATAACTGTGTCGGGAAGTACAGGCAACAATACCATTTCACAAAATATAATACATACACTTTCCAATAATCCCGGTAGTTCAGATGCTGCCGTATATGCAATGGATCTGAGTTTCCCTACCGGCACAACCAATACGGTTGACCGGAATTCCATTCACTCACTTAATACTTTATCATCTACAAGTTCGCAGATAACAGGTATCCAGGCAAGGGCCGGAAGGGCGACATATAAGAACAATATCATCAGGCTTGGCATTGATGCGTCTGGTAGTTCCATTACTTTGGGATGCCAGATCGTAGGCATATTCCATGGATCCACTACGGCAAATAACAACTTTTACAACAACAGCATTTATATTGGAGGAACCGGTGTGGTAGCTTCCGGTACTACCGTTTGCCTGTATGGCGGCGGTGTAACTACCGTTGCACGCAGTTACGTAAATAACATCCTTTACAACGCACGTTCAAATGCATCGGGAACAGCTCCCAACATTGCTCTTTACCCGGGCGGAACTGGTGTAAACCCTGCAGGTCTGACCTCGGATTATAATGATCTTTATACATCAGGTATGTATGGATACCTGGGTGCGTATAACGGCTTTGGCTATACCTCACTCAGTTCTTTTGCCGCTGCCACTGGCAAGGATGGCAACAGTGTGAGTGGTTTTCCATCGTTCGTAAATGCAACGGGTAATGCAGGTTCGGTTGACCTGAATATACAGGTTGGCTCCATCTGCAACAATGAAGGTTCTTACCTGGCAGCAGTGCCAACAGACTATCTTGGTGTTGCAAGAGACGTTACTATACCTGACATCGGCGCTTATGAAATAGCCAGGGGAATAGCCCCGGGTTCATGGATCGGTGTAACCAGTACCGATTGGAACACTGCCAGCAACTGGGATAACCTCACCGTTCCAACCAGCGCTGTGGATGTATACATAGCAGGCGGGCACCCGAACTTTCCTGTGATTCCAACAGGCGTATCGGCTAATACGAAAAATCTTACGCTTCATAAATCAAACAGTTCATTATCGGTTACAGGTAATGGCCAGCTTTCAATTGCGGGCAGCATTGCTTCTATCGGGATATTCAATGTAAGCGACGGAACTGTTGAAATGATTGGATCATCAGCACAAACCATTCCCAACAATGTATTCGTAAACAACCAGGTGAAAAACCTTATCATCAGCAATACGGATGCAACACCGGGTGGTGGTGTTACGCTGGCGGATACTGTTGAAGTACTGCGTTCGCTTACTTTTGGCGCAGGGGGAAGAAATATCAATACAGGTGGTTTCCTGATCCTTCGTTCTACATCAACCCAAACTGCATGGGTTGGACAAATGTCGGCCACCAATACCATCAACGGAAACGTTGGAGTGGAACGTTATATACCACTTCACTCAAAAGCGTGGCAGTTCCTGTCAACGCCGATAACAACTTCAAGCACACAAACTGTTAAACAGGCATGGCAGGAAGGTTCCTCATCGGCCAACAGCAATCCGAACCCGGGTTATGGAACCCAGCTCACAAGCAGTCGCTCTGATGCTGTAACGCATCCTACACCGGGATTCGATGCCTACACGCCTACCGGCGCTTCCATCAAAGTTTATAACAAAGCTTCTGGCGGATATGTGGCGCTCAACAGAACAGATACCGCCATCGCCAATACAAAAGGTTATATGGTATTGGTAAGAGGAAACAGATCGGTAACAACTTATGGTGCCGCACCAACTGCTACTGTTTTACGCACCAAGGGAACTTTATATACGCCTGCAAGTCCGCCGGCAACAGTTGTTGTATCAACACCCGGTTTTGAATCAGTAGGTAATCCTTATGCTTCGGCTATTGATTTCCGTCAGCTTGGATTTACAGGAGGTGTTCAAACAGATTTCTTTTATCTCTGGGATCCGAAACTCACAACCATCGGTGTAAACAGCGCTTATGGACTTGGAGGCTTCCAGTCATTCTCATGGAACAGCGGTACTTCATCCTGGGATGTAACGCCCGGTGGTGGCAGCTATAGTGGTTCAAACAGGTATATAGAATCAGGCCAGGCATTTTTCATCAATGCGCCGTTTTCTGCCGGTACATTGTCTTTCTCTGAATCTGCAAAAGTTACAGGCAGCAATGATGTAAACAGGGTAGCTGTTGTATCACAGTCAAAACAATTCCGTACAAACCTTTATGTGATCAGGCCGGAGGGAAATGTTCTGCTTGACGGAAACCGAGTGAGATTCGACCGCAGTTATTCCAATGATGTAGATGTGAACGATGCGGTTAAGCTGAATAATTCTTCAGAGAATTTCGGCATCACAAGGAACGGAAAAACCCTTGTTATCGAAAGTCGTAATTCCATTGCAGATAATGATGTTATTAATTTCAAAATGGCCCAGGTAAGGGTACAGCAATACGAACTTGAGTTTATACCTGAAAACCTGGGTTCAACAGGGATGCAGGCTTTCCTGGAAGATAAATTCCTGCACACAAGCAGGCCGGTAAGCCTGGGCGCTGCAACCCGTTTACGCTTCACTGTTGAAAACATTCCCGGATCTTACGCAGAAGACAGGTTCAGGCTTGTATTCCGGAATTCAAATAGGGAGGAGACTGCAAAGGGTAATGAAAAGATCGCAGCAGCGCCTAAGCCTGTAGTTGAACCGGTTTCCGAAGTAAAACCTGCAACTATTAACAGGAAGATAGCTTCAACCAGCATCAGGGTATTTCCTAACCCGGTAACCGACAAAACCATTCATCTTCAATTCAGCAACCAGCAGGAAGGTAATTACGCAGTAAAACTGGTAAGTAAACTCGGGCAGGAGTTATACAGTGGCGTAATCTGTGTTTCCGCAGGAAACAAGTCGAACCATACCATAAAACTGGAATCATTCATTACCGATGGCACTTACCTGCTCATCGTTAAAAAGCCCGATGGTAACACGGTAACTGAACAGGTGCTGATCAAATGATCTTCACCATGAATATATTCAAAGCAAAGGCACTTCGGTGCCTTTTTTGTTTTCCACAAACGACGTGGCTTTGGGATTAAAAAATCCCGGGAAATGCCCCAAAATGGGTTATATTTGTATGCATCTGATATCATTTCCGAATTTCCACACCTCATAGAAAAGAGCGGGAACTAACCCGCTAAGTACTCCCTGTATCTTTTTCGTACCTGAACTGACATAATTAAATGTTGTATTATGATTAAAACACTACCTGCAGGTAAAAGCCGCCGGGTTTTTGCACTTACAGTTATTTCGGCCAGGCTGCTCATATCATTCATGTTGATATTGTGCTGCCAGCAACTTACAGCCCAGGTTTCAACCTATTATACCTGGTCTCAGTCGGATCAAACCTATAAATCAGATACTTCAACTACTTCAAATGTTCCTGCCAATATTTTTTCTACGAGTTGGGATGATAATACACATGTAGGATACACTTTTCCATTCAACTTTACCTATAATGGTACGTTATATACAGCAGGCACTTCTGCTATCGGTGTAGATACAGATGGTTGGATCGCTTTCAGCACTACGAGCCCGATCACCATGACCGGAACTACTTCCGGCGGAAGCTGGGTATCTATTTCAGATCACACCGGGATGTACCTCACCGGAACCGCCAATAACAATGGATTCTGTGGATTTAATAGTGATATTGAAGATCAAAGCTGGACAAGCATTACCGGTAATGTAACCTCCGGTTCAAACATCATCACTTCTATATCGGATTTCACTAACCTGAGGGTTGGAACGAGGCTGGTGGGAACAGGCATTACCAATGGAACAGTTATTACCAAAATAAATATTCCGGCGGCGATGATTACCATAAGCGCCCCGGCCACCGCAACCGGCACAGCGGTATCGCTTACTCCTTATGCAAGTATTTATGCTTTTATTCGGGGCATTGCACCATACCGCCAGTTCGTTGTTCAATGGACCAGGGCCATCCGGTATTCCGGTTCAGGAACAGGTGATGATTTCAGTTTTCAGCTGGTATTGAATGAAGGGGGAGGAAACCCCAATTACCAAACGCTGCAAACAGTTTATGGTGTTTGTAAGGCAACAGCTACTGCACCGCAGAATGCACAAGTGGGTTTGCGGGGCGCCAGCGCTGCAGATTTTAATGCACGTACCACCACCACAAACTGGTCGGCTACCACGGCAGCCGTAACCAACACGGCAACCTGTGCGCTTACGAACGCCGTTTTCCCGAACAGCGGTTTAACATTTACCTGGTCTCCGGCTTGCCTGGGAAATCCATCCAATGCAGGAGCTATCAGCGGCCCAACCAATGTTTGCCCGGGTACTACCTGGGATTACTCCATACCGGGTGTTCCCGGAGCAATTTTTTATACCTGGACCTACACCGGAGCCAACGTAACATATTCCGGCACCACAACACTCCCGCTCAATACGCTTGATTTTGGTATCACAGCTACAGGAGGAACGCTCACGGTTACCCCCGGCAACCTTTGCGGAAACGGCGCCTCGTCTTCCATAGCGATCAGCATGAATGGTTTGCCGAGTGCCACTGTAACTTATCCTGCTGCATCTTACTGTACGAGTGCTTCACCGGTTACACCAACGATCACCGGTACTTTGGGTGGAACATTTACTTCTACTCCCGGCGGACTTACCATCAATGCCAGTACGGGCCAGATCACACCCGCTACCAGTACAGCGGGCAACTATGTAGTAACTTATACATTTACCAGTGGCTGTACTGCAACGGTAACAAAAAATATTACCATCAATGCAGGCCCTGCCGTAACAGCATCTGCAACGCCGGCAGCGGTTTGTACAAGTCCGAACAGCTCACAATTACTTGCTTCGGCCAGTTCTTCCAACTACGTGGTAGCAAGCATAGCGCATTCGAGTCTGTCGCCTTCGGCAGGTTCAACGATTGTTTACAATACTTACCAGTTGGATGCTATTTCGGGAGCCATCGCCATGCCATTCACTTTTAATTTCTATGGTAGCCCGATTACAAATTTTTACGTGTCAACCGAAGGATATATTCAATTGCAGACAGCAACTGCTGTTGAATGGAATCCGCAAACATTGCCCAATGCAACAATACCCAATAACATCATTGCATTGGCCTGGGATGATCTGATTGTGGATCCTACTACCAACACAGGTTCCAGCATACGTTATTTCGTAAATGGTACGGCGCCAAACCGTATACTGGTGGTGGATTATATCAATCTGAGGTTCCTGGGTGGTGGAAGTACTCAAAATGTTACCGGCCAGATCCGTTTATACGAAAGCGATAACCATATTGAAATAGCAGCTACAACAGTTAATGATGACGGGGATCTGAGTTATAAAACAATGGGTATTGAAAACAGTACCGGAACACTGGCTGCAACGCCTCCGGGAAGAAACAACCAGGTATGGAATGTCAACAATGAAGCCTGGTCTTTTAATCCCAATACCGCTTCTTTGACCTATGCATGGAGTCCGGCTACTTACCTGAGCAGCACCAGTATTGCCAACCCGGTTGCAACCAATGTAGGAGCAACCACCAGTTATACCGTTACCGTAACGAATACCACAACAGGATGTACCGGCACGGGCAATGCTACCGTAACCCTTACTTCCGGTATGGGAGGTACTTACACAGTTGGGGTGGGAGGTAACTATACAACACTTACTGCTGCGGTGAATGCGTATAATGCAGCTCCCTGCATTACTGCTCCAATCGTATTCTCATTGATAGATAATACTTATCCCAGCGAAACCTTCCCCATCACCATTAACAGTAATCCTGCAGCGAGCAGTACCAATACGCTTACCATCAAACCGGCGGTTGGTAAAACACCGGTGATCACGGGAAGCAGTACTGTTGCGATCATCAAAATGAACGGAGCGGATTATGTGACCATAGACGGTTCCAATACCGCAGGAGGTACCAGCAGGAACCTGACTCTTGTGAATACAAGTACGGATTATCTTACCAGCACCATCGTATGGATGTGCAGTCCGAATTCGTCAAACGGCGCAACAAACAATACGGTTAAGAATACCATCTTTACAGGTAATTCTTCAACAACCACTTTCACTGAATTGCTCACGAGTGGAAGCATTGCAGGTGGTATAGCAGAAGCAGCAAACAGCAACAATACCATTCAGAATAACCTGTTCACGAAAGGGCAAACTGCCATCGCCATAGTAGGGCCTACCGGCAATGAAACAGGAAATATCATTACCGGCAATACGATCGGTTCAACCGTAGCGGCCAGTAAATTTGGCTGGTCGGGCATTGAATTATACCAGCAGGCCAATGCAAAGGTTACGAACAACACTATTTTTGGAATTACCAGTTCTGATGGCTCAATAACAACATCAGGGATTTCCGTTTTTGGAACGGCCAGTAATGATTCCATTGCCGGCAATACAATCAGTGATATCAAGCATACCAACTCAATAGGGTATGGTGCCAACGGTATATGGCTGGCATCTACTTCAACAGCAGCAAACGTTACGGTATATAATAATTTTGTGTTTGATGTTGCCGCGTACGGGTATACCGGAGGCCGCGGCTATGCAGATAACGGATATGGAATTCTTGTTGATGATGGCGGTGGATATAACATTTATTATAATACAGTACACCTGAATACTAACCAGACCGTAAACGGGCGGCCAGCCTGTATCAACATAACAGATTATGTAGTAACCGCATCTTCTGTAAACATTCAAAACAATATTTTCCAGAACTCGCAGACCAACGGAACGCACTATGCGATACAAAGCACGGCTGCAAATACTGTTTTCGGAACCATCAATTACAATGCTTATTATTCTGGCGCAGGTGGAACGGTAGCCCTCGGGTATATAGGAAGCAACCGTACGGCTTTGGTAGATGTTCAGACAGGGTTCGGTCAGAATGCCAACTCCATTCAACCGGCCACAGCAGCTGTTTTCACCAGCGCAACAGACCTGCACATGCTGGCCTCCAATGCCAACAACATTGCCAACTGGAAGAATAAGGGTATCCCGATTACCGGGCTTACTGTTGATTTCGACAATACTACCCGCAATGGATACACGCCCGACCTGGGTGCCGATGAATGGGTAGATCCTAATTATGGATCATGGGTTGGAAAAACGAGTATCGACTGGCTCGTGGCAACGAACTGGGAAGCGAACTATATTCCGGATCAAACCACAGATGTATTCATCACCGGAGGTTATACCTATATGCCAACCGTGGTTACCACGCAGGCTGTGAGAGCGCTTAACCTCTCTGCACCTGTGCCGGCCAATACACCGATACTCACGATCAACGGCGGAAACCTGCAGGTTTATGGCGCTATCAACAGAACCGGCGGAAGCATTGATGGATCAAACGGAACGATGGAGATGAAAGGTTCGGCAGCACAAACCATTCCTGCCAGCCTGTTTGTTTCAAACAACCTTAAAAACCTCATCGTTTCAAATACATTCGCAACCACCGGCGTAACACTGGGTGGGGCGCTGGATATTTATCGCTCGGTTACTTTCGGAAGCACCAGTGCTACCAAACTTACAACAGGAGGTTTTCTTACTTTCAAATCAACAGCAACGGAAACAGCATGGCTTGGACAGATGGCCGGCAGCAATGCCATTGTAGGCGACGCAACCGTGGAGCGGTTCATACCATCACATACAAAAGCATGGCAATTACTGTCAACACCGATCACACAAACCAGTACACAAACTGTTAAGCAGGCATGGCAGGAAGGTGCCGCCGCGGCAAATGCCAACCCTGTTCCGGGTTATGGAACCATGCTTACCTGCGACCTGTTGAATGCAGCAACA
Organism: Bacteroidota bacterium; assembly: GCA_018268185.1. Lineage (GTDB taxonomy): Bacteria > Bacteroidota > Bacteroidia > Chitinophagales > Chitinophagaceae > Ferruginibacter. The sequence continues at coordinate 3,111 of JAFDXA010000434.1, read as the reverse complement.
CAGCCAACACCCGGCTTTGATGCCTATACCTATCCCGGTCCTTCGATCAAAACATTTGTGAGGGCTACCAATACTTACAAGCGGCTGAACCGCACCGATACGGCCATCTCAAACCCGAAGGGTTATATGGTTTTTGTAAGGGGCGACAGGAGTGTTATTACCTCCGGTGCAGCAGCAACCACAACTGTACTCAGAACAAAAGGAACTTTATATACACCAGCCAACCCACCGGCTACGGTGAACCTGGCAACAACAGGTTTTGAATCGGTAGGCAATCCTTATCCATCGGCGATTAACTTCCGGCAATTAGGATTTACAGGAGGTGTGCAAACCGATTTCTTCTATGTATGGGATCCCAAACTTACGGCAGTTCCAGCTACGAGTATTTATGGATTCGGAGGATTCCAGACATTCTCCTGGAACGGAACAACCTTTAACGTAACCCCGGGCGGCGGAAGTTATACCGGCTCCAACAGGAATATTGAATCGGGGCAGGCCTTCTTCATCAATGCGCCGTTCTCTGCAGGTACGCTGAGTTTCAGCGAATCGGCCAAGGCATCCGGCAGCAATCTTGTAACAAGAGCAGCAACTGCAACACCGGGTAAACAACTTCGTACAAACCTGTATGTTAGTCAGCCCGCAGATAAAGTACTGATCGACGGAAACCTCGTAGAATTTGATAACAGTTATGCCGACAGGGTTGATATCAAAGATGGTTTGAAACTTAATAACCTGGGTGAGAACCTCGGCTTGTCGAGAGAAACATATACATTGGCCGTAGAAAGAAGAAAGCCTGTTAATAAAACCGATACCATTTTCTACAAACTCGGCCAGTTGCAGCAGCGGGAATATATACTTGAATTTGTTCCGGAGCAGATCGCTGCAAATGGTTTGAGAGCCTATCTCGAAGACCTGTACCTCAATACAAGTACAGAGATCAGCCTGGCAGGAACAGGTCTATACAATTTCTCGGTGAATGGAGACGCAGCATCTTCGGCGTCGAACAGGTTCAGGCTCGTATTCATACAGAAAAAGAAACAAAAAGAGGCTGCACCTGTTGCTTCATTCAATCAGCGAAACCAGGCTGAAGCAATTGAGGTAGCGCCGCAACTTATCATCTATCCAAATCCTGTAAAGGATCGGATCATTCATGTTGAATTAAGTAACCAGCAGGCTGGCGTTTATCTTGTGAAATTGCAGAACAAACTCGGGCAGGTAGTGTACAGCGGTAGCATCACTGTTGCCGGTAGCGGCAAAACACAGTCGGCCATCAGGCTCGACAAAGGCCTGGCCGCAGGTATCTACCAGGTTGTTATGATCGCCCCGGATGGAACTACATCAGCTAGGCAGGTAGTGTTGGAATAATTATTAACCATTATACTCATCAAAATAATCAAGGATCACCCAAAACGGCGATCCTTTTTTTATGATAAATAATTTCAGGGAATGAAATTTTCCCTGCTTTTCGTCCTTCATTTAAAATTCATAATTTAAAATTCATCATTCACTCGTTACCTCTGCCTTGTTGCGTGTCTCACGCAACACTCAGTTGCCAAATAGGAAAGGCTTGCTATCCACCAATCATTAAACTTTTGAAATGTAGAATTCAAAATCACTATTTTCTGATTAAAAAAATCAGATTCAGTTAGAATACTTACCTGGCCTGGATTGCCGGTAGATTCTTTTTAAAACCGGCTTGCTTGTATTCCACTTTTTCTTGATAAAAAGCGGAGTAAAAATAAAGGCTGCATAAAAAAGCCTGAAAATCAGGTTTGCAGGCTAAAGAAAAACAAGTTCCACCATTTGAATAAAACCCGGCAGGAATACGACTTGCCGGCAAAGAACAACTCCCGGCTAAGAATCATCTGTTTTCCTTCTTAACGCCTCCCAACCTGATTTTCTTAACGGCTTTTTTATGAGGCCGAAGAGAAAAGTTTCGGTAAGAAACGATTGCTATCGCTTAAGCATTCCTCATTTTAAAATTCATAATTCATCATTCAAAATTCATCATTCACTCGTACCTCAGCCTTGTTGCGTGTCTCACGCAACACCCAGTTGCCAAATAGGAAGGTCTGGCTTTCTATCTTTATCCCTCATTTAAAATTCATCATTCATAATTCGTCATTCACTCATTACCTTTATTCAATGCTAAAACCCCGGGCATACCAAATTCCTTTTTATCAACTGTGCTGGTTTTTCTTTCCGGCATGGATCATAACAAAACTGATCTGCTATAAACTCTGGCTTGCCGACAGGATATTTCCGCTTGTTCCTGTTCGTTTTTTTGCAGCTGATCTTCCAAATGCTTTTCATCTCTCGCTCTTTGTTATTTCAATGGCCTGTATGATTTGGATGATGGTAAAACCTGCGAAGGCAATAGCCGCATTGCTCCTGGTTGTTGAAATAGTTTCCTGCCTGCTTGATCAGAATCGCTGGCAGCCCTGGGAATACCAGTTCATTTTTATGCTGGCAGCTTATGTTTTCAGTAAAGAAGAAAAATCTGTTCTGGCTTATTGGCGCATGATCATGGCTGCACTGCTTTTCTTCAGCGGGTTCTGCAAATTCAACAGCGCCTTTATTCATGATGTGTGGAATCACCTGATACTGCATCGCTGGCTTCATATACAAACCGGGCCGGAGTGGCTGTCGAGGCTTGGCTACCTGCTCCCACTCATTGAAATGGCTGCAGCAATCGGACTGCTATTCCGTAAAACGGTAAAATATGCAGTCTTGATCATGGTTGCCATGCACCTGCTCATATTACTCATGTTTGGTCCGTTTGGTCTCAATATCAACAGCGTGATCTGGCCCTGGAATGTACTCATGATTTCCCTGCTCTTACTTTTATTTTTCAGAACGGAACCTGTATTCGAACAAACCTTGCTGATGCGACCTTTTTTCTGGATCGTGCTCATGTGCTGGTGGATACTTCCCTGGACAAGGCAGGCTGGTTACTGGGATAAATATTTATCCGCAGTATTGTATAGCGGTGGCGTGGAGCAATTGTTTATCTGCAGCAATAACAGTGAAGCCAAAAAGGCTACGGCCCGTTTTTATGAGAAACAGTTTCGTGTAATTCCCTGTGATTCCAGCATTGCAGCCTATTACTGG
>JAFDXA010000433.1 GCA_018268185.1 Bacteroidota bacterium | reverse complement strand
CAGAACGAATGGTTATGTAAACGGTAACCTGCAACGTGCTGTTGCAACCGGAACCAATACTTATTTATATGCAGTAGGAACAACTGCGGGATATGCACCGGCCAGCTTTGCATTCAACAGCGTAGGAACAGGTGGTAATATCACTGTTGCCACTGCGGATGGCGCCGGACCAAATTATCCTTCATCACTCCATGCAACTAAAAAGCTCGGTCGTTACTGGAGTGCAACCAACTCAGGTGTTGCCGGTTACAATACAACAACCAGCAGCGCAACATTTACCTATCTCACTTCTCCAAGTGATTTGCTGGGTGGCGCTTCTTCATCAAACCTGAAAGCTTATGTGTATAACGGATCAACAAGTTATGCAGTCAGCAATAGCAATACATCAAACAGTTTCACACTGAATGGCTTCAGTGATATCGGCGAATTCGGTGCCGGCGAATGTAAAGGAACACTTGCTCCAACATTCGTTAAAACCATGGCAAGCTCTTGTGGTGGTGGTGCCGATGGTACCATTACGGTTACGCCTGCAGGCGGTACCTCACCTTATACATACAGCTGGACGAGCAACCCTTCAGGGTTCACATCAACTTCAGCGGCCATTACCGGTCTCTCACCAAGAGATTATACAGTTGTGGTTACAGAAGCAACAACCTGTTCGGCTACCATTCAGGATATCACCATCTGGCAGGCACTGGCTCCAACGATTACCCATAGCGGAACCAGCTCAAGCGCCTGTGGTAATACCGGTTCTATTATTGTGTACGCTGCTAATGGAGTGGCTCCATTTACTTACAGCCTTGATGGAACTACTTACCAGGCGGGAAGTACTTTCACCAACCTGGCAGCCGGAACTTATACAATCTATGTAAAAGATCTTGGTGGTTGTGTTAGCACCAAACCTAACGTGGTTGTTTCCGGTGCTTCACCAATTGTAGTTACTTCTTACGCTACAGCAGCGAGCAGTTGTGCAAATAACGGATCTATCCAGTTGTTCCGCACAGGTGGTACAGGTCCTTATACTTACAGCCTGGATGATGTTACTTACCAGGGAAGCAATGTGTTCACCAACCTGGCTGGTAACGCAAACTATACAGGATGGGTGAAAGATTCCAAAGGATGTAAATCTTCACTTGCCAATATCTTTGTAGGCAAGGCAACGGCTATATCAGTAACACAAACACATACAAATACAAGTGCCTGCGCAAGTAACGGAACCATTTCACTCACAGGTGCAGGTGGTGTCCCTCCTTATACGTACAGCATAACAGGTGCAGCTGGTCCTTACCAGTCTGGCAATTCATTTACAGGTGTTGCCGCCGGAAGCTATACTGCCTGGATCCAGGATTCCAAAGGATGTAAAGCAAATGTGGGTGTTACCATAAGCAGCGATGCTCCGATCGTTGTTACAGCAACTGCCAGCGATGCAGGTGGTTGCAACAATGCCGGTAAGATACAGTTGTTCCGCACCGGTGGTGTTGGACCATATACTTACAGCCTTGATAACGTTACTTACCAGTCAAGCAATACATTCACTGGCCTTGCTTCAGGAACATACACCGGTTATGTAAAGGATTCAAAAACCTGTGTGGGTTCACTGGCAAATATTACCGTTACAGCCAATACAGCAGCGCTTTCTGTTACAGCAGGGTCAAGTGCAAGCAGCAGTTGCGTGAACGATGGAACGATCCAGTTGCGTGCTGCAGGTGGAGTTGCGCCGTATACTTATAGCATCGATAACGTTACTTACCAATCGGGTGCCACCTTCACCGGTGTAGCCGCCGGAACATACACAGGTTATGTTAAAGATGTGAACAATTGTTCAGCTTCTGTGAGTGTAACGGTTGCAGGTAATTCAATCACCGTTACAGCTTATGCTGTTAGTGCCAGTGATTGTGAAGTGAGCAATGGTTCTATTCAGTTGTTCCGTACAGGCGGTACAGGCCCTTATACATACAGTATCGACGGTACCAATTATGTTGCGGGTAATACCTTTACCAATCTTACAGCAGGAACCTATACCGGTTATGTGAAAGATTCAAAAGGTTGTGTAGGAACACTTGCAAGTATCGTGGTTGGACCAAACAACTGTCTTCCTCCTATCGCAGCTACCAAAAATGCTGCAGCAAAAGCAGGTTTAAATACAGCTGTTAAAGTACAGGCATACCCGAATCCTTCTGTAAGCGAATTCACTTTATCACTGAGTGGTTTTGCAAAAGGAAAAGTATCGATCACAATTGTAGATATGATGGGCAGGAAAGTTGGTTATGCTGAAACAAGCAACAGCCAGTATCGTTTCGGAAGCAACCTCAGAGCCGGCATTTACAATGTGCTGGTGCAGCAGGGAGATCTGAAGCAAAGTATCAAACTGGTTAAAGAGTAAGAAAGTTTTCTTTTGATATTTGAAGGGACGCTGATAAAAGGCGTCCCTTTTTTAATTTGGTGATGAGGTGATTTGGGAATTTGAAAATGTGAAAATTTGAAAATGTGAGAATGTATTCTTTGCGCCTTAGTGCCTTCGTGGCAATACACTTCTTCTTTCATCATTCCTTGTTCCTTGTTCGATATTATAGCAAAGAAAGCAATTTGTTTATGTAGAAATGGATGGATTTATTTTGGACTCATTATTCAAAATTATACACTACCATACATTTATCACGGAAAACATATCCGGCCCCGACCCGGTGAACATGGTATTTATCTTATCAGTGAGGTTTTCGTTGTTCACCCTGAATTTATAAATATTTTTTCCTTTTGGCAGAACCGCTTCACAAACCCATACATCATCTTTCCTGGTCATTTTAATGGCATTTTTCATCCATTGGGTAAAGGGGCCCATTAAGAAGACCTCTTCTGCACCTTGAAATTCGTTTACCCTGAATGTTATTTTTCCATTCTCCTGTTTGCCCCATAAAGTGGCGAGGTAATCATTTGGATTCATAGCAAGGGCTTTCTCAAAATTTTCAGAACTCTTTACCGGGTCATTATTTTGCCGATAGGCTACTCCTAGCCAGGTGAAATAATTTATATTACCTTGGTCAAATTCATTCAACATCTCCAACAACTGAATGGCTTCGGTGAGTTTTTCCTTCTCAATCCATTTAACAGCAAGGTTCTCAACTGAATTATTATTGAAATTATATTCTGCATAATGTTTGCTGCGTAAGTTCCTGTACAGATCCAGCGCTTTCTGTATCCCGTTGGCTTCATACTCTTTCTCAATAATCCCTGCTATGTCTTTCGGGAAATAGTTTTCAAGATCTGAATGGTGTTTCCCCTTTTTTAATTCTTCTTCAAGGTTTATGAGGCATTCGGTTTTGAAATCCGTTTTATAATACAAATGAATCCGTCTTTCTTTTAAATTGATGGCCATGGAGAAATTTGTAATTAGTGTTTGGGGTGGTTTCTGAGCCGTTTTGCTGAGAATATTTTTAATATCGGCTAACTGAAATGCAGTAGTATTGTCCAGGTACGTATTGGCAATATCTCTCCTGTAGCAGGCTTCTTTATGGCCGTTGTTGATGCTGTAGTTGGTTAATGCAAAATTTTTTCCTGGCCTGCGAACGATATACCCGCCATGGACAATTGCATAATTTCCTCCTGCATCTGCAATAAAAAGCTGTGCACTCTTAAGCCTGATGAGATTAAAGCGGCTGATATATTGAAGGGCTTCATCAACGGTTTTACAGGCTTTCAGCAGATCATGAACCAATTCTTTTTTCCTGTTCTTTTTACCGGGGGACTTTTCTACCGGCATTTCATCAATAGCCGTATAGTCCATGAACAAACCATATTCATTCAGCCCTCCCTCTGGGTTTTTGCTCATCAAACCATAAAATAACCGGCCTTTTGATAATTCAGTCCAGGTCATATACCCATAATGAACATCTGAAGCAGGGTAATACCACATTCGGTACTTTTTGGTATAGAGCTCATCTTCGTTGTTGCCTACCCATATTCGTTCCCCATCATTCGCAATGAAAATAGTGCAGGCATGTGACAGGCCTCCGGTTATGAGAAATAAAACCGTAAACAGTAAGGAAAGTGTTTTTTGAGCCATGATTTTTTGAGGCAAACATAAATATCCGGCAGGCTGAAAATGTTCGGCTGCATCCATCCGTTCATATTTCCCGTTTTTCCCGGAGATTTTTCATGAAACCGGAGGGGGATATACCGGCCCATTTCCTGAATGCAGTATTAAAAGTTGTTTTTGAGTTGAAGCCGGAGGCGAAGGCGATACCGAGTATGTTAAGTTCACTCGCCCTGGCTGAAGCCAGCAGTTTTTTTGCCTCTTCAACCCGGTACCTGTTTATGAAATTATAGAAATTCAGCCCGGTGACTTCATTTACAAGGAAGGAAGCTTCATGTATGCTTATGCCTAACCTGTTAGCAACTTCGGGAAGACCAAGGTCATTCTCGAGGTAAAGTTTTTCGTTTTCCATCAGGGATACTAACTGCTTTCCAAGAATGCTCATCTGCTCATTACTGATTCTTTTAGTTTTTGCCTTCTTACTAGCTTTCTCAACGGGCATGGTAACTGGAGTGTTTCCTTCAATGATTGTACTTGTATTAGGGGGAGTTTGGTCCGAAACCGGTTTCGTGTTTGTGCTGTTAGAATTACCACTAAGCAAAACCGCAATCTCCTTTGCCTCAGTTTCTTTATAATCAAATATGTTTTTTTGCCTGATGGAGAAATAAGCCAGGAAAAAAATGGAGATACTATATGCAATATTTGTTAAGGGAGTTAAAATTGGTAATTCAAAAAGGGCATCATTCATGCTGATGACAATGATAAAAAAGAGTGTTAGCAAAACCCAGCGCAACCAGTTCAGACTGATCCTGCCTATGGAAGATGAAATCAGTTGAATATTCTGTCTGTGCTTTTTTAAAGTCATATAGGATTTGATAATATAGAATAAATTCAGGAAGGGCAATAAGTCCCTCACAAGAAATGAAACATTACTATTTATTGCGAAAAGGGTGTATGATGAAATACTTGCTTTATCTGTCCCGAAAACCACTTCTGCAGTTGCGTAAACAATGAAAGGCAAAAAATGAAGTGCATCGGAATAGCTGAATGACTTTACAGGACTTACGAAATAAAGTGTACTGATGAACAATGAAGCGCCGGCAAGAAACTGTGTGCAGATCAGGAACCTGAAAAGATGAATGTTTGATTCATACAGGCTGTTTAGTACCATATAACTGCTGATAAATGCACAACCGATCGTGAGCATAAAAAAGCCTAACCATTTATTGGCTTTAATATTCTGTTGTGCGGGATTCAGAAAAAGCAAAAAACCAAGTAGAAATGCAGCGCCGGATATAAATGCAGTCAGAAAAATATTCATCTAACTAAAGATAAAAATATAATTGCTTTTAGTAAACGATCCTGGTCTCACTTTTCCTGCCAGCGGCAACTTCATATTCCATAAACCTTTTCTCAGCAACAAAGATTTGGCTTTTCTTAGCATAAACGGGTTCGGTCGCATAAGGTTGATTTTTTTTTGATAAACAGAAAACCTTCACCTTTACCTTGATTTTTATCAGCCATGTTTATTGATATTCATACACACCATACTGCATCGCAGGCCGGAACCATAGTTAATTTGCTCAGGGATTTTGATTCTATCCCGGCTCAGGGTTTTTATTCCGCAGGGCTGCATCCGTGGTATCTTGAAAAAGATAATGAAGCATTACATGTTAATGAATTAAAAACAGCTTTGCATAAGCCCAACGTGGTAGCTGTAGGGGAGTGCGGGCTCGATAAACTTTGCGATACCGATTATCATTTACAGGAATATTATTTCAGCAGGCAGATCGAGCTTGCCAATGAATATGGGAAACCAATGATCATTCATTGTGTAAGATCATTTGATGAGGTGTTGCACTTATTGAAAAAGAAAAACATTACAGTGCCTGTTATATTTCATGGGTTCAATAAAAGTCATGAACTCGCTTTGAGAATCATAAAACAGGGGTATTATTTGTCATTCGGAAAGCACTTACAGCAGTCTTCTGTTGCAACAGTTTTTGCTTCAATTCCATTGAACCATTTATTTTTGGAAACAGATGCATCGGATTTACATATCGAAGAATTGTATCTCACAGCATCTGCATTAAAAGGAATAAACATTAATGAACTGCAAGAAAACATCTCGGTAAATGCATCAGTTGTTTTCGGAAGTACATTCGGATAACGATCAGACTATTTTTATGAAAGATATTTCCTGGTTATCAAGAACCAGTTTACTGGTAGGAAAGGAAACGGTTGAACAGCTCACAACCAAACATGTAATGGTTGTTGGTATGGGAGGTGTTGGCTCTTTCGCAGCAGAATTTATTGCGAGGGGCGGTATCGGCCGCATGACGATCATTGATGGTGATGTGGTAGATCCCAGCAACCGTAACCGCCAGTTGCCGGCTTTGGCTACCACGCATGGGCAGCCCAAGGTACAGATCATGGCAGACCGGCTGAAGGCGATCAATCCCGAACTGGAGCTGCAGGCCGTACAGCAATTTGTGAACCCGGATATGGTGGAGGAAATGCTGCAACTGAAACCGGATTTCCTGGTGGAAGCGATTGATAGCATTACACCCAAACTTACTTTCATGAGGCTGGCTTATGAAAGTGGTATACCGATGGTGAGCAGCATGGGGGCGGGTGCCAAACTGGATCCAACACAACTGCGGGTAGTTGATATCTCAGAAACCTATAACTGCCCTTTTGCCCAGCAGGTAAGAAAAAATCTTAAAAGCCATGGCATATTCAGTGGTATACCCGTAGTATTCAGCCCCGAAATGCCTATTAAAGAAAGCCTTATGCTTACCGATGGCAGTAATTACAAAAAATCAGCTTATGGAACCATCTCTTACATGCCGGCCACATTTGGAGCGGTAGCAGCTTCTGTTGCTTTGCGGGCTCTTATGAACAAAGGCTAACCCACCACTTTAACCACCATTTCAGGAGCGTAATTTTTTAGGTAAATAAAGCATTTTGGACCCATTAATGTGTTTGAAATACACATTAGTTTATTTACATTTGTACCTGCATTCGTTCCTACAAAAACACGCCCTGCTCCTTGCCTCTTGAATCATATAGTTGATGAAATAAAAGTCTTGTAAAGAGACTGAATTTCTGTTGGCTTTGCATATTAAAACTAAACATAACGATAGCGTATGAGTACTCATCTACGAACAGCGGAAGCTGCATCAGTGCATGTAGCGCCGGCAACTTTAAAAAGTAAGCGATATAAAAGTTTACGTTTATCATTTCTTTTATCAATTCTGCTTGCAGGTTTTTTTTCGGGTGTGGTTTCAGCACAGTCCAACGGCATTTATGAAAGCT
>JAFDXA010000432.1 GCA_018268185.1 Bacteroidota bacterium | reverse complement strand
ATGCACAGCAACAGAAAAGGAAACAAGATCAATACCGCTTTCATGTAATTAAAATTATTGCAAATCAGGCAGCCTGAAATCTTAAAATTTGTTTCCTGACACGTTCAGCCATAGAAAAAACAAATATGGCCACCATATTCATTTAAAGAGAATAAGGCATTGTTTATTTGGTATCGTTTTTGGCCTCTACCAGGTAAAACTTGTCAATTATGAAAACAGAAATTATAAGGGAAGAAGATACAAGGCTATATCCCCGCGGCCTTACTTTATTCAGAATTGCGCTTGGATTGATTCTCATTATTAAGGGAATCGATTTCTACCACGATTCAACCGGCCTGGAAACCATGATGCATCACAGAAAATGGGAAGTTTTTGACACAAATGCACAGACCATTTCTTTTATCATTACCTATACAAACTTACTTGGTGGGGTTTTTATTGCTACAGGCCTATTTACCCGTTGGGTATCCATGGTGCAGATCCCGATTCTTATCGGTGCGGTGATATTCAATATCGACTATGGCATCAGTTTTTCTAACATAGAACTGCTGGTATCATTATTCAGCCTGATCCTGTGTGTTGCATTTGTTGTGAAAGGAAGTGGCGCTATTTCTGCCGATGAATTTTTCAGGAGTTATTTCCTGGCAGGTGGAGAAAAGGGGCATACCAGGAAATTTTTCCAGTAAGCAGGAGCATATTTAAACAGAATATGTTTATAATGAAATGGAATAAGCGGTTTCACGTTCACTGTCAAAAAACAAAATAGCTTCCGTATCAGTCCCGAGCTTTGCAAGCAGGCTGCCATCTCGTTTCCAGGCGGCCGAGCAGCCTGCATTGATAAAATTATCCGCCGGCCCGATGGCATTGCACATAAGAACGGGTATCTGGTATTCTTCGGCTGCCAGCGATAATGTCCTGGCTGCATTATCAACACCTGCTGCTGTTTTTGCAACGCTGGCAACATATATATCAGCTCCCGCTTTGATGGCTGCATCTGTATGTTCCGGTACCGACAATTCATAACAGATGGCGGGCGCTATTTTCTCATTGCTGATTTCAATAACAGGAAAATTATTGCCACTGCTGAAATATGGATATTCATCTGCATGCAGGTATTTCTTTGAATATACAAGCCTTGCCTGAGCCGGTCGGAAGATGGCCATGCTGATATAAACACCTGCTGCATCTTTTGTAGGAATGCCGATTGCAATACAAATATTTTTCTGATCAGCCGACAATTGAAATGGAGCAAGCCTGTTGTCATATAGATCCATGGCCAGTTGATCTGCCAATGAAGGTTCGTAACCGGTAACAGAAAGTTCAGGAAAAATAATAAAATCCGCATTTTCACCTGCTGCTAAATTAACAGCATGGATGTGACGGGAAATATTAAACTCAATGTTTCCTTTAACAGACTTTAATTGTACAGCTGCTAATTTCATCAGTGCAATTAAAAAGCATTTTCATCTACTTCAAAAATGCCAAAAACATTGTTGTCCGGATCCATAAAATATCCTTGCCAGCATCTTCCCGGTACGGCGAATTTAGGCAAAGCTACCTGTCCGCCAAGTTCCAGTATCTTACCAGAGGTTGAATCAAAATTGTCAACCTGTATAGAACAGGTAAATGCATTGGTGCCGCATTCAGGCGGCGGAATTTTAGCAGGCCGTTTCAAAATAGCGCCTTGAATGCCGTTGGTTGCTATCCTGTAATATTCTATTGGAATCTGATGTTCCCGGGTGAACGTCCAGCCAAATATGGCTTTGTAGAATGCAACATCCCTTGCCGGGTCGGATGATTGTATTTCAAAATAAGCTACTGTGTTCATGTGTTTTGAATTGGATTAAAATTGCAATTTTTATGGCTGTTCACCAAAAGGAAGATCTGTTTTGAATGGAAAGATGATAGTTGTTCTTAGAGGGCTGTCTTTTTAATACCACTGAAAATACTTTTCCATAAAAGATTGAAGAAGGAGCGGTTGATATCCCTGTTATAAGAGATACCAGCCCTCCTGGGTTCATTGCTGTTGTTCCTGTTCTTTACAAAAGTGTTCAGCAACAAGCTTGCTACATCTTTTTTTTTGAGCGTATCGCTTGATTTCTTCAATAAAGCAATTTTCAAATCTTCGTACAGAAACTTTACCTCCCCCGTAGCCTTGTTGTCATTTCCTGTAAGTGTGAAATCGACATTGTTAATTATGCCGCTCTTAACCGTGGCCATGGCTAATGGTTCAATAAGCGGATTAAGCTGCCCAGCATTCATATAACCCAGTTTCCCTGCAACCTTGAATTCTTCATTACCCGCAGTAAGCGGGAGGAGCCAGATGGTATGCAGCTTCCCTTGACCCAAAAATAATCCTGTTGCATCCAGTTTCATAAAATGGTTCAGCCGTTTACAACTGTCGATATTGGTTACATTGCTGATGGAAGCTTGTATATTACTAAAGAATACCCTGCCTTTCATTTTTGATTGATTCGCTTTTTCAGTATAACTGACCATCCCGTTTTTTATGATGATGTTTTTTATACAAACAGGCAGCGTCATTTTTTGAAGGAGTTGATGGGGATACTTTCCCAGTTTGCTGGCAGGATTGGGAGATAGTGTTCTGTTATTGTAAATATGGAGTATGGGTTGAAGTTTTATTGTTTCTGCTTCCAGTATATTTTTAGTGAATAATCTGCTGAAATCAATTCCTGCCAGTTCAATCTGGTTAAACCGAAAGTCATACCTGTCTTGCTGGTAAGTAAGCCTTGATGCAAACTCATCTTCACTTAGCAATGGTTTTACGATCAAACTGCTTACGGTGGCAGTTTTGGTTTTGTTGTTGGCATATATGGGGCCTGAACGTATTTCATACAAACCATTTTCTGTCTTAAATGAGAAGCCTGTCAAAGAAATCTTCCAGCCAGTTCCTGCAATAAGATCATTTATTGTATGGCCTTCGGTTAATTTTAATGAATCAGCGTTGAAACTCACCCCGCTCAATACAAGGGGCGATGCTTTGCTGTTGCTGGTAAGTATCACTTTTGTATTTCCCAGTGAAATGGATTGTAGTTGTATGTTATCGATGATGGAAGAAGAAAAGCTGATTGATCGACCTGGAGTTTTATCTCCCTGTTTCACTGTTTGTAATAAAGTAACCAGGCCGCCCTCACAGTTCAGACTGTAGGCCTGTAGTTTTTGGGTGTGAATGAAAGCGTCTGTATTCAAACCATCCAGCCTGGTATTTTTAAGCGAGGAAAGCGGCGAACTGTTTCCCGAACGATATTGTGTGATCTCTTTCGCAAATATTTTTCGTTGCGAAGCATCATAACTGAATCCACTGATGTTTACGCGGAGACTGTCTTTAGATTCAGGGAATTGTATGTCTCCGATATCCACTTTTATATCTTTAATAAAATAGCTGATGATGTTCTCATAATTATGCCTGCTGTCGATAAGGAAGTTGCCAAGGCTGATGTTGATCTTGTCAATGGTGCTGATAGTTTTACCCAGCCTGTCTGTTATGAGTACAATACCATCTTCAATTTTTATGTTCCCGGCATGAATGCTGTTGAACTTTCCCAATAATCTTTTGTAAAGCGCTGTAGAATCTCCACTGCCAAAAGGTCCTATTGCAGTACTCCCAGTATTGATCACTTGTATCACCGGCTTTTTTATTACAATGGCCTGTGCATTTACAAATTGTTGTTGAAGGAGCCCGGGAACGTCTACGCCCTTTACTTTTACTTCATCGGCTGTAATAAAATAGATGAGAGGGGGTAAGCTGTCGGTACTTTCCAATACAAGTTTTTTGGCGGCATCAGATTGAAGCGACACATTGTAAAATACGGCGTTGCCACCCAGTTCGTCAATTTTTGAACTATCATAATGTACCTGGTAGAGACTGTCGGTTTTTTTAAGTACAGTATTGTTAATGGCATCCTTAATTATTCTCTTCCTGTGGTATTGCCAATAAATACCTGCTGCAGTCGCTGCAATAAGAAGCAATAAAAGTATATACCTGGAAATCTGTTTCACGGTT
>JAFDXA010000431.1 GCA_018268185.1 Bacteroidota bacterium | reverse complement strand
TTCAAAACTTAAATATTATATGAAACAGATATTGAAATTTTCACTGGTTGCATGCGCAGCAATGTTTGAAGTTTCATGCAACAATGCTTCCGAAACTGGAAAAGAAAAACCTGTAGAAGCTGCCGCAGCAGCTATCAAAGAAGAAAGCATCACTTACAATGCCGATACAACTGTAATGAATGGTTTTGTTGCCTGGGATTCCTCTTCAACCAAACGGCGCCCTGTTGTGATCGTTATTCATGAATGGTGGGGATTGAATGATTATGCCAGGAAAAGGGCAAAACAACTTGCGGAATTGGGATACCTGGCTATGGCTATGGATATGTATGGAAATGGGGCCACTGCCGACAATCCCGATCTTGCCGGAAAACTGGCAATGCCTTTTTATACAAATCCTGCACTGGCCAAACTTCACTTTGATGCAGCTATGGCCAAAATAAGAACCTATGCTGTTGCTGATACACCCCAGATCGCAGCCATCGGGTACTGTTTCGGTGGAGGGATGGTGCTTAACCTTGCACGAATGGGAGAGCCACTGGCCGGGGTTGTTAGTTTTCATGGAAGCCTTGCAGGAGTGCCTGCTGATAAGAACCTGTTGAAAGCACCTATGCTCGTTTGTCATGGAGATAGCGACCAGTTTGTAAAGCAACCGGAAGTTGACCAGTTTAAAAAACAGATGGATTCCATACAGGCTAATTATACTTTCAAAACCTACCCGGGAGCCATGCACGCATTCAGCAATCCAGGTGCTACGGCAATGGGAAAGAAGTTTTCATTACCTATCGCATACAATGCAGCAGCCGATACGGCATCATGGAATGAAATGAAAGCTTTCTTCGGAAAAATATTTCACTAAGAAAACAGGATTTGTGAAAAGTAATGGCCGGGTGGTGAGCCCGGCCATTGTTATTGGTAAAACTGATGTTCTGCGGAATTAAAATACAACTGCTTTTTGTTTGGTGCGTTGCGATAAACTTGAAGCATCGATTTCCATTTTTTCTTTAAAGCTGAAACTGCCACGATCGGTGGTTAAGGGTTTTAACTGGCTGATTCTCGTAATAAAATCCTGTTGCTTTTTCTTTTTGATCTCTCCCAGTCGGAATGCCAGATAGTATTCTCCTTCCCGTCCCATCGGACCAATACGAACAGCGGTGAGGGTTTTGATCTTTTGCTGTTTTTTATAGGCACTGATGAATTTCCTGATCACCGAATCAGAAGGAACTCCACAGCAATGACTTTCAAATGAGATCACAAGCGGGTAAACGATCTTGCTGCTGTCTTGTGCATTTGTTTGCAGGCTGAGAAAAACAGCAATAAATAGGAAATACTTTTTCATTTCGTTTTAATTAATAAGTAGAATATTTTAAAACCTGCCCTTTGTGATTGGATATGTTAATCACCGAAACGTTTAATTCAAATAATATTTTATTCTGCCAGTATCGAGCATCCAGTATCAAGTATGCAACATCTTCACAGGGTTCTTCTACCTGTAGTTCGATGAAATTGTATAACAAACCTTATCATTTATGCGTCTGAATATTTCTCCATTGAGTTTTTGTAGTTCTCTCTGCTTCCGGTTGTCAAGTAAACGTCCATCCTTGTCGTAATACTGAGGTTGTGAAAAATAAGTAAGGATGTAATATTTTTTCTTCGAGAAAAAACCACCCAACCCTACAGGTTTGATTGAAATGAATATCAGCGCTTTTTTCTTTCCGTCAACATAGTGATCAAAGTTATCAATCCAGGTACAGCGTATTGATCGCATTTCACGCACAAGTTCTGTTACACCCGAAACATCAAAATCATATTTCAGCAAAGTGTCTTTTATTCGTTTTTCTTCCAGTCCGAATTCATAGACGTATTTCAACGAGTCAGTAATGATCTCTAGTGAGATGGTCTGAAAGTATTTGTCGGAAAATCCTAACGTAAATGCCTTTTGTTTGTAGAGTTTTGAGTAGGATTCTTCGATCCTGTCGAGCACCTCTTTGTTCTCTTCGTAATACCTGGTGGGGATAATCTTTGACGAACAGGAAGTTCCGAAAACGGCGATCAGTAATATGTATGGAACAAGTCTTTTCATTGATTTTTTTTCACGCATTGGGTGATGCCGAATACAATCTTATGCAGGAATTCAGGTTGCATCTGGAGAAGTGTTTTTCCACCATAATCCCAATAAACCATAGTAATCATATCGTCTTCTTTGCTGATACTTTCCAATACAACAAAATGTGTAGGCACACTAAGCTTTATTTTTTCATGTTTCTTTTTGTGCAGTATCCTGTTGTTGAGGTAAAGTACAATGGTACCTTCCTTCATCTTCCGGCAAATATAATCGTATGTATTACCCACAGGAGGTTGATTGAGGTCGGTACCCCTGGCATGTATTTCAAAATGAAGCATTTTCTTGAGCATTCGGTTAAATTTGGCATAGTTTACAGAAGCCCAGAATGTATTTTCATCACCCGGATCATAACGCCTGTTGAAAATATTGATATATCCTTTAAAATGATCGGCTAGTGTAAGGTAAAGCATCTGTTCAGCCGGCCTGATATCAAGAAGTCCTTTGTATTTTAAAGTGCCTGCAGTTTTTTTTATGATTTCAGAAGGGCTGAATGTAGCAGCACCCATGGTAGCTTCACCATTACGGTATAATTCTATCATGAACCGGGCATACCCGAGAGGGTCGTCCTGTAACATGAGATAAGAGAGTGCCGCATAGCCGCAGA
>JAFDXA010000430.1 GCA_018268185.1 Bacteroidota bacterium | reverse complement strand
TATAAGCGTATGCAAGGAATTCGGTGTAAGTTATATGGAAGTGAGCGATGGTTCTATCACCATTCCTCATGCTGAAAAATGCGGTTATATAGAAAAACTTACCAAACATGGTGTAGTGCTGAGTGAAGTTGGTAGTAAAGATGCCGCACACATCATTCCGCCATATAAATGGATCGAATTGATGAAAGCTGAATTGGGAGCTGGCGCTTCGTATGTGATCGCAGAAGCGAGGGAAGCTGGTAACGTAGGTATCTACCGCGGAAGTGGTGAAGTGCGGGAAGGTCTTGTACAGGAAATCCTTACACAAATACCTGAAGAGAAGATCATCTGGGAAGCACCCCAGAAAGCCCAGCAACTGTACTTTCTTGAACTGATCGGGTGCAATGTAAATCTTGGCAATATCGCTCCTTCAGAAGTGATCGCCCTGGAAGCCATGCGTATCGGTTTGAGGGGAGATACTTTCAACCTGTACTTAAATAAAGACAACGCCTGATGAAGGTCTACGGACTGATCGGTTTTCCGCTAGCACATTCTTTTTCAAAAAAATACTTCACAGAAAAATTTGAGAAAGAAAAGATCCGTGATTGCTGTTTTGAATTATTCCCTATACAACAGATCGAAGACTTTCCCGGCCTGGTTAGAACAACAGCAGGCCTCTCGGGTCTTGCCGTAACCATTCCTTACAAGGAATCTGTAATTCCTTTCCTCGATTCGCTTGATGAAAAAGCAAAGGCAATAGGTGCCGTGAATTGCATCCGGTTTGTTGATGGTAAACTCAGGGGATCTAATACCGATGCCTTTGGCTTTGAAGAATCAATTTCTCCGTTATTAGCAGATCATCATAAAAAAGCATTGGTACTGGGTTCCGGCGGTTCCTCCAAAGCGGTTCAGTATGTATTGAAAAAAAAGCAGATCGCGTTCCTGGTAGTTTCAAGAGAAAAAAACAGGAGAGATGGATACATAACTTACGACCGGTTGAATGACACCATCATTGAAAACCATAAGCTGATCATTAACTGTACGCCGGTTGGTATGTATCCGAATGAATCGGCAATGCCCGGTATTCCTTACGAACACATCAGCCCGGGTCATTTACTTTTCGATCTTATTTACCGGCCTGAGGAAACCCGCTTCTTAGCTATGGGATCGGCAAAGGGAGCAACCATCAAAAACGGTTATGAAATGCTGCTGTTGCAGGCAGAAGAAAACTGGAGAACCTGGAACAGTTCAGGGGAAGACTAAGCTTCCAGCAGCTTTTTAAAACCTTCTGGCATGAGCGCCACTTTTTTTATTTCATAGTTATAACATACCATGCCTGTTCTGGCCCTCGCAATAGAAATTTCTTTTCCATCCCTGGTTGTTGACATAGCATATAGCAGTTCAAAACTGGCCCTGCCTATTTCACCGGCTGCAAGCTTTACTGTAAGCACATCAGCATAAAATGATTCCCCGAGGTATTCAACAGCCAGGTCGCCCATGATCATACCACATCCACCGATGTTCAGTTCGCTGAGGCCATTGGATGTGAGCCATTGCACCCTTGCTTCATGAATAATACTTACCAATGCATCGTTGCCAACATGATTGCCGTAATTGAGGTCGGTGATTCGTACCGGTATTGTTACTGATGCAATGATTTTAGCTGGAATTTCAATTTTGATCCTGGCCATGATGAGTCTTTAAAAATTCAATGAGTTTTGCCGTTGCCTTTTTCCTGTGGCTGAAGAGGTTTTTTTCTGCCATCTCCATCTCGGCAAAAGTTTTACTGCTTCCTTCCGGAATGAATACCGGATCATAACCAAAACCCTGGTCGCCTTTTTCTTCGTTCGTAATGATACCGTTGCAGATGCCTTCAAACTGGTATTCCCGGCCATCAAGGATAAGTGATATCACAGTTCTGAAACGGGCCCTCCTGTCGGTAACCAGCAGCATATTGGCGAGCAGTTTTTCAGTATTTTTTTTGAAATCATGTCCATCGCCGGCATAACGGGCGCTCTTCACACCGGGCTCATTATTCAATGCCGGTACTTCCAGGCCTGTATCTTCACTGAAGCAATTCTTTCCAGTAATGGAGTGAATGGTTGCTGATTTTTCCCTGGCATTTGCTTCCAGGGTATCATGCGGTTCCGGGATATCGATATCAATGCCGGCTTCTTCCAGGCTGATCACTTCAAACAATCCGTTCAGCACAGACCTGATTTCATTTACCTTGTTCCTGTTGTTGGTAGCAAAGATGAGAGATTGCATGTGCAGGTATGCCGGGTTTTAAATGGAGAATATAGTTTTGAGCGCAGCCCACAACAAGGCTTTTTGTTCCCTGTCAGTTGCCAGTTCATGTAGGGCAGGAGCACAGAGTAAAGTCTGGTTGTTATAAGATTGAACCTGGTAATTTGGGAAACGCAACGGGAAATCAAGTTTTGTGGGGTCTGTTCCGAAGAACAATATCACCCGGGGCGTAAATTTCTTTTGCAACGATTCATAATTCAGTTCCGGTGTTCTGCTTACATTGAGAAGCGCTGTATCGGAAAGCGACAACTTACAGGCGGTTAAAATGCCCGCCAAAAACGCCAGGTCTTCATCAGGCAGGTACATCACATCTTTGTTTTCTACAATGAGCAATATATTTCTTTCATTGTTACC
>JAFDXA010000042.1 GCA_018268185.1 Bacteroidota bacterium | reverse complement strand
CAGGAAATATCCATACAAAGGCGAAGGCTTTTTAACCGAGATGCGCAGTAAAATGGTGAATCGCCAGAAACTGAACGAGATCGCCTTGAAGATGGGACTTAAAAAGATCACTTTTTACAATAAGTTCGATAATGCCTTGAAAATATCACAGATATTCGGCAACACGCTGGAAGCTTTGATAGGCGCCGTTTTCCTGGACAAAGGATATAAAAAAACACAGCGTTGGGTGGAAGAATATATCATCCTTCCCCATCTGTTTACTGATGACCTGGAAGGTGTGGAAATCAATATCAAAAACAAACTTTACGGTTGGGCCAACAAGAATGGTAAGTCACTTGAGTTTGAAACACTCGAAGAGAAATTTGAAAATGGCAGAAGGTTGTTTACCATCGGCGCTACGGTAGATGGTGAACTGGTTTCCCAGGCAAAAGGATACAATAAAAAAGATGCCAGCCAGATTGCGGCGCAAATGGCAGTTGAGAAACTGGGGTTATAAATTTGAGTTTCAACAGTCCCAGGTTCAAATTACCGGAGACTTGCTGAACCTTAAATTTTGAACCCTTAAACGAATTTTAAAAGATGAATTTTGGAATACTAGGAAGCGGCAGTTGGGGAACGGCATTGGCGAAGATATTAACCGACAACGGTAATACCATTCATTGGTGGAACAGGAGTGAGGCCGCCATACAGCATTTCAAAACGCGTTATCACAATCCACAGTATTTACAGTCTGCACGTTTCGACATCCAGAAACTCCAATTGAGTTCTGACCCTGTATCCGTAATTAAACATTCCGATGTTATTGTAATAGCCATACCTTCTGCCTATGCGGCAGCGGTATTATCGCCGCTGGATAAAGACATTTTCAAAGGCAAAAAAATAGTATCGGCTATCAAAGGCATCCTGCCCGATCAGAACCTGCTTTTAAATGATTACCTGAAGAAACAATTTGATTTTTCACTGGAAGATTATTTTACAGTGCTGGGGCCATGTCATGCCGAAGAGATCGCATCAGAGAAATTGTCTTACCTCACATTTACCGGTTATGATCAGCCAACGGCAGAACTCATAGCATCTGCTTTTAAAACAACTTATCTCAATACCATCACCAATACTGATATATATGGTGTTCAGTATGCAGCCGTATTGAAAAACATTTATGCAGTAGGCGCGGGGATGGCTCACGGGCTTGATTATGGAGATAACTTTTTAAGTGTACTCATCGCCAACAGTGCCGATGAGATGGCGGGTTTTCTTCGCAAAGCGGGAATATTAAATGCAGAAGTAGGTTATATCGATCATGGCAATTCACCGGCAAAGGAAACACACCACAATTACGCTGCCTCTGTTTACCTGGGAGACCTGCTGGTAACATGCTATTCTTTGTTCAGCCGCAACAGAACCTTCGGTAATATGATCGGGAAAGGCTATTCTGTACAGGCCGCCCAGTTGGAAATGAGCATGGTGGCAGAAGGATACAATGCCAGCAAATGCATGTACCTCATCAACCAGCAGATCGGGGCTGGGATGCCCATTGCTGAAACCATCTATCAGGTATTATGGCAGCATATCCCGGCATCCGAGGGTTTTAAAAATATAGAAGGCTGCCTGGTATAAAATGGGCTAATTTTACAGTGTAATCTTGTTTATGCCTTTTTCTTATTCATATTTCAGCGCAACGATCATATTACTCATGATCGGCTTTGTAGCAGCAGGTGAGTTGTTGAAATACCTGCGCAGGCATCACCAGCATTAAACAAAGAGGTCGGCCGCTATACCATCGGCCATCAGTTTCCCTTCATTTGTCAAAAACAGTTTGTAACCTTCCAGCTTCATCTTGCCGGAGCGTATGAATTTTTCAGCGGCATCAACAATTAATTTCTTGTCATAAGCCGGGAAGCGTGTCTGCATATACTGGATATCTATGCCCTCAATTGTTCGAAGCGCTGTCATCAGGTATTCATTCAACTCCTGGTCGGGTGTTAATAATTCTGATTCGGCAGGAATGATATCTTTTTGCAAAGCCTGGATGTACAGTGCGTTGTTGGCGATATTCCATTGACGCCTGTTTCTCCCATCATACGAATGTGCTGCGGGCCCAAAACCATAATAGATCTTTCCCTGCCAGTAACTGCTGTTGTGTTTACTGCGCATGCCGGCCCTTGCATAATTGCTGATCTCGTAATGTTCATAGCCATTGGCCGGCAGTTTCTCCATGAGCAGGAGGAACTGTGACGCTTGTTTAGCGGGATCAGTATCTACACTGTTTTTTTTCCTGATCATGTAATCCAGTGCAGTTTTAGGTTCTACTGTCAGTGCATAACAGGATATATGCGGTACTGATTCATTGAAGATGATATCAAGGTTTTTAAGCAGCCTTTCATTGCTTTGAAGCGGTGAGCCATAAATAAGATCGATGGAGAAATTGGTAAAACCCGTATCCTGGATCATCCTGATGCTCTGCAGTGATTCTGTTGCATTGTGGGCCCTGTTCATCCATACCAACTCGTCTTCATCAAAAGACTGAACTCCCAGGCTGAACCGGTTGATGCCCGCCTGTTTCCATTGCAGAAGGGAGTTGTGACTTATATCGTCGGGGTTGGCTTCCAGCGTTATTTCTGCGTTTGATACTACGGTAAATTTTTTGTAGATGGCTGCCAATATTTTCTTCAACTCATCTGTAGTTATAATACTAGGCGTACCGCCTCCGAAATAAATTGTTTCGATCTTTTCCGGGGCACTGTGCACCAAAGGAGTTAATGCTATTTCTTTTACGATCGAATCGAGCATGGCCTTTTTTTGCGACAGTGAGGTAGAGAAGTGAAAATTACAATACGTGCAGGCCTGTTTGCAGAATGGGATATGAATGTAGATGCCTGCCAAAGAAATATAGTTTTGTTACTTTTGATTTATTTACTGCATGATCATCACAGGGAACAAACACGTAAAACTCTTATTGCCGGCGGTGATCTCCTGCTTTCTGTTTTTTCATAGCAATGCTCAACAGATAGCAGTTGCCAAAAATGTTTCCCTCAAAATCATCTTTTCAGGCAAAGATAGTTCCTTTAATGAGCAGGCTCTCAAATTACAATATGCATTCGTGAGCCAGCCGGCTGCTATGGATTATGTTTATAAACTCTCTTCGCTGCTTGCTTCCAAGGGTTATCCTGTGGCATCTGTTGACAGTGTGTGGACCGATCAGCAGACCGTATATGCTGCTGTATATGCAGGTACAAAATACAATTGGGTGAGATTAAACCCGGGGAATATCGAAAAGCAGGCGCTTGAGCAAAGCGGTTATATGGAAAAGAATTTT